>JBBAKY010000025.1:0-35881 GCA_040403295.1 Arcicella sp. | reverse complement strand
ACTTATTCTAATTTTTGTATTGTTTTAAAATTAAATTTTTCTCAAAATACCTCCGTTGTTGTCTGTGTCTTCACAGACAAATCAATGTCCTAAAGTTTGGTTGTCTGCAAAGGCACAGACAACAAGAATAGACATTTTTAAAACACCTCCAATCGCCGCTTCTCTGTCCGTGGTCGGTGTCCCACCGAACATCGTGCGAAAGCAATTGGACGAATAAATTTCAATTTATAACCAATTGATAATCAAAGCAAGAATACCTTTCAACCGCCTCTTCTGAATTTCATTCAAAAGAGGCGGTTTTGTTTATCCGTCATTTTGTATCATACCTTCTGATATTTGTATAAGTCGGAGGAGGAAGCTGTCTTGTAATTTTGTGTCATTCAATTTAACAAATAAAAACAATGACAAAGACGATATTAATTACAGGTGCTTCTCGTGGATTCGGGAAAATTTGGGCAAAGGCATTTTTACAACGGGGTGATAAAGTGGTTGCTACCGCTCGTAATCTACAAGATTTAGAAGATTTAGTGCAAGAATTTGGGAATCAGATTTTTCCGCTTCAATTAGACGTAACCAATCGTGAGCAATCTTTTGAGGTAGTGGCTAAGGCTCATGCGCAGTTTGGTAAAATAGACGTGCTTATCAATAATGCGGGTTATGGTTTATTCGGAGCGGTTGAGGAAGCCTCTGAACAAGAAGCCAGACAACAAATGGAAGTAAATTTCTTTGGGTTGCTTTGGGTTACGCAGGCGGTTTTACCTTTCATGCGTGAACAAAAAAGCGGGCATATTATTCAAGTAAGTAGTGTTTTAGGATTGTTTACCTTGCCAACTTTAGGACTTTACAATGCTTCGAAATTTGCCGTAGAAGGTTTAACCGAAACTTTAGCGGCTGAAGTAAAAGGACTTGGAATCAACGTTTCATTGATTGAACCAAATGGCTACGAAACCGATTGGGCGGGTTCATCGGCCTCTCAATCTGAAAGTATTGGAGCGTATGATGGCGTAAAAGCGGCCTTTAGAAGTGGTTATAATCCAGATGATTATGGTGTTCCAGCAGCTACTACCGAAGCGGTTTTGGCATTAATTGATGCTCCAGAACCTCCACTTCGCCTTTTCTTAGGTAAAATTGGTCTTCCAAACGTAAAAGCAGTTTATGAACAACGTCTCGCTACTTGGGATGCTTGGAAAGAAGTTAGTCTTAAAGCTCACGGTAAATAACTGAACATATCTTTCTGAAAAATCGTTGAGATTTAGGTAGGGTTATTAGAATTAATCCTGAAATTAACTCTTGGGAAGGTTGCAACCCTCCCAAGAGTTTCTGAATAAAAAACATCATAGAAAATGAAAGCAATTGGATTTAAAACATCACTTCCTATCACAGAGGAAAACAGTTTTATTGAATTTGAAACGGGCAAACCCACGCCTGTTAATCAGGAATTATTAGTAAAAATCAAGGCTGTTTCGGTAAATCCCGTTGATTTTAAAATTCGGCAAAATTCGGTGAAAGATACGGTTTTAGAACAACCCAAAATCATTGGTTGGGATGCCGTTGGTGTGGTGGAAGCGGTGGGTGAAAAGGTTTCATTATTCAACATTGGTGATGAAGTATTTTACGCAGGTGACATTACCAAACAAGGCTCTAATGCTGAATATCAAGTAATTGACGAAAGAATTGTTGGGAAAAAACCTAAAACTTTGACGAACGAAGCCTCGGCGGCAATGCCTTTAACGGCTTTAACAGCTTGGGAAATATTGTTTGATAGAATGCGAATCAGTTCCGAAAAAGATAAAGGCAAAACGCTTTTAATCATTGGCGGAGCGGGTGGCGTTGGTTCAATTGCCATTCAATTAGCGAAAAAATTGCTTGGTTTAAAGGTAATTGCTACGGCTTCTCGTCCAGAAACCATTGCTTGGTGTAAGCAAATGGGAGCGGATATTGTGGTGAATCACAAGGATTTAGTGAATGAAGTTCGCAATCAAGGAATTCAATTTGTTGATTTTATCGTTGATTTCGTAGATGCCAATTATTACTGGGACAGCATGGCGGAATTGATTAAACCGCAAGGACATATTGCTTCAATTACGGGAAGTGCAGTGCCAGTTTTGTTGAATAAATTGAAGACAAAAAGCGTTACGTTTTCTTGGGAATTGATGTACACTCGTTCAACATTTCAAACCGAAGATATGATTGAGCAACACCATATTTTGAATAAAATTGCCGATTTATTGGACGAAGAAGTATTGGTTAATACTTTACAAGAAACCTTAGAAGGATTAACGGCAGATAATTTCAAACTCGCTCACACGAAGTTAGAATCAGGTAAAACGATTGGTAAAATAGCCATCAAATTTTAACATTGAAAAGACATGAATCATTTTAAAAGTATTTCCGATTTACATAAAAATAATGGTTATCCACCACCCGAACACCCAATGTTGAGCGTTTTGACTTGTCAAGAACTGACCACTTGTTCGTGGGGAGGAAGTAAGTTTACGACTGATTTTTACATGATTTCGCTCAAGAAAATCAAATCAGGAACTTTTATGTACGGTAAAACTCGGTACGACCACGAAAATGGTTCGATGTCTTTCGTAAAACCTCGCCAAGTTGTAGAAATCAACAATGTAGAATTATCAGAAAAAGCCTTTGTGATTTTCGTGCATGAGGATTATTTATCGGGAAATCCACTGCATAACGAAATCAAAAAGTACGGTTATTTTGATTATGAAATCAACGAAGCTTTGCATTTATCGCCCGCTGAAGAGCAAATTATGTGGGAATTATACGATAAGATAGCGTTGGAATACCGAGGAAATCAAGATGAATTTAGCAAAGATATTATTCTCACGCATTTTGATTCAATTCTGAAATACGCCCAACGATTTTATAAGCGACAATTTATTAATCGAACCGTTTTGGCGGGTTCAATGGTTTCTAAGTTTAACGATGCCTTGAATAATTATTTTGAAGAAGGAAAATTGCAAAAAGAAGGCTTACCAACGGTTACGGTGATGGCTTCTCAATTAAATACTTCGGCTCGATATTTAAGCGATTTATTGAAACAAGAAACGGGCAAAACCGCTTTAGACCATATTCATATTTACTTAATTGATGAGGCAAAAAACTTATTATTGAGTTCCGATAACACCATTGCTGAAACTGCTTACCAATTAGGTTTTGAAAATCCGCCTTATTTTACGAGATTATTCAAAAAAGAAGTAGGTATCACGCCGAATGAATATAGATTTAAGTCGATGAATTTGAATTAGTTTGGTAGATATTTTATACAAAGCCCACACATTTTCGCTTTGGTCTGTAGGTTTAACTTCTTTTCCCACTCTACTTTTACATTCTCAGCATTTGTTGGTCAAATTTATAAAGCCCTTGAACAAACAGTTTGAGGGCTTTATAGTTTAAATAGTGCAATGAATACGTTTTAAAAATGCTTTGGAATGAACAAAATAATATTGGTAGCAGGAGCTACGGGCAATTTGGGCTACAAAATAGTGACCGCTTTACTCGGAGAGGGAGTGGAAATTCGAGTAATAGTTCGCCAAGAAACTACTCAAGAAAAAATAGCTCAACTTGAACAAAAAGGCGTAAAAATATTCATGGTTGATATGAACAATAAAGGCGAAATCGTCAATGCTTGTAGAGATGTATATTGTGTAGTTTCTGCCCTTTCTGGACTACGAGACGTTATTATTGATACGCAGAAAATCCTTTTAGATGCTGCCATTGAGGCTAAAGTTCCACGGTTCATTCCCAGTGATTACTCGCTTGATTTCACCAATTTAGTGGACGGAAAAAACAGGAATTTAGATTTAAGAAGAGAGTTTCACGCCTATTTGAATAACGCTCCCATAGAAGTAACCACTATTTTCAATGGTGCGTTTATGGATTTACTTACTGCCGAAATGCCTCTTATTTTATTCAAACTGAAAAGGATTTTGTATTGGGGAAATCCAAACATAAAAATGGATTTAACCACCACATACAACGTGGCTGAATTTACCGCTCATGTGGCTTTGGATGAAAATACGCCTCGATACTTACGAATTGCGGGTGATAGTGTTAATGCCCCTGATGTACAAAAAATCATGTCTGAAATAACGGGTTTGGAATTTGGATTTTTGAGACCTGGAGGAATCGGGCTAATTAATGCCATTATAAAAGTGGGTAGATTTTTTGGTAAAAATAGTACAGAACTTTATCCTGTATGGCAAGGAATGCAATATATGCGAGATATGATGGAAGGACGGGCAGAAAGGAATTCTCATGCCAACGACCGCTATAAAAATATTCATTGGACATCCGTTAGAGAATTTCTTATTCAAGAAAATGTGAAAGGTAAGTATGTTTAATATCAGAATAATTGAAAAAGAATCCTCTGAATATGTTTATTCGGAGGATTCTTTTTTAGTTTTGTAGGTTAACAATAATTAATAAACAAAAATCACAGCCCACCAATTATTCATGGATTATAATTTACTTCTTATGTGCTGTGCGGCTCTTTTGGCGGGTTTTGTCGATTCTATTGTGGGCGGCGGAGGCTTGGTGCAAGTGCCTGCTTTGTTCATTTTATTTCCTCATTTTGAAATTCCACGCATCATTGGCACCAACCGTTTTTCGTCTTTTATGGGAACAGCCGTAGCGGGTTATCAATATTCAAAGAAGGTGGAGATTCCTTGGCGAACCGTTATTTATGCGGGCATCGGAGCGGGTGTAATGGCATTTTTAGGCGCAAAAATTTCGGATATTGTGGATGAAAAAATCTTAAAACCTGTCATACTCGTTTTAATGACTGCTATTGCGATTTATACTTTCAAAAAGAAAGATTTAGGTCAAGATGAAAAACTAAAATTTGAACTCGCCAAAGTGCCGCTTTATGGCTTAATGATTGGCTCATCGGCAGGTTTTTATAATGGTTTCGTCGGACCAGGAACGGGTAGTTTATTGGTTTTTGGCTTCGTGAGCTTGATTGGTTACGGTTTTTTGAAGGCTTCTGCCATCTCTAAAATCGTAAATGTAATTGCTGATGTATGTTCTTTAGGTTATTTTATCGTTGAAGGTTATGTGCAGTACGAAATTGCAATACCGATGATGATTTGTAATATGATTGGTTCATTTTTTGGCAGTAAAATGGCTATTTTGAAAGGAAATGAATTTGTGAGAAACTTCTTTTTAGTCGTAATTTTTGCCTTGATTTTGAGATTTGGATGGGATATTATATCAAAATATTAGACCACAGATTTGACGGATTCAGCAGATTTACACAGATTTTATATAAAATAATCTGTGTAAATCCGTTAAATCTGTACAATCCGTGGTCTAATATCAACCTACCCCAAAGCCACTTTCCAATCCTCAATCAAATCCTCGATATCTTCTATCCCCATCGAAATTCTAAGTAAGTTTTCGGGCGTTGGACTATCCGCACTTTCTACTGATTTGCGGTGTTCAATCAAACTTTCCACGCCGCCCAAACTCGTTGCCGTTGTGAACAGTTTTAGTCTGCCCGTCAGGGCCATCGCATTTTTGGCATCGCCTTTTATTTGTACCGACAACATTCCACCAAAACCACCCGTCATTTGTTTTTTAGCGATTTCGTGTTGCGGATGAGAAGGCAATCCTGGATAATGAACCGCTTCAATTTGTGGGTGATTGCTTAAATATTCCGCCAGTTTCATGGCATTTGCCGTTTGGGCTTTTACTCGTAACGGCAAGGTTTTTATCCCTCTCGAAATCAACCAACAATCAAAAGGCGAAGGAACCGCTCCTGTCAATTTCTGAATGGTAGCTATTTTTGTGGACAATCCTCCTACTTCTTTAAAAATCAACGCTCCACTCAAAATATCACTGTGTCCGCCAAAATATTTGGTTGTCGAGTGCATTATTACGTCAACACCCAAGTCAAAACAGCGTTGCATAATGGGTGTTGCCCACGTATTATCCACCGCAACCAATGCCCCAAATGAATGAGCCAAATCGGCAACGGCTTGAATATCAGTAATTTTCAATTGTGGATTTGAAGGCGTTTCTACCCATAATAATTTCGTATTTGGCTGAATTGCCTTCTTAATTTCTTCCAAATCCGTCATGTCAACCTTTGTCAAGGTCAATCCCCATTGCCCAAAAACTTCTTCCACCAATACACTCGAAGCATAATAATGGTCGTCGGGCATAATGATATGGTCGCCCGATTTTAGGGACTGAAATAATGCCGTAGTGGCCGCCATTCCCGAAGAAAAAGCTAAAGCAACCGCACCGTTTTCAATCACCGCCAAACTTTTTTCTAAGGCTTGTCGATTGGGATTACTCGCCCGTGAATAAACGTGTTCGTGATTGTACGAGCCGTCTGCTTCACGTTCAAAAGTGGTGGAAAGATAAATGGGAGCAACGACCGCACCTGCATTGGCATCGTGCGAGAGCGTTGTTTGTATGGCAAGTGTTTCGATTTTCATGGCGTAAAATTAGGGAAAAGAAATTATCAAATTGACACCAAATCAATCAAAATAAAAATCCATCTTTTCGTGGGTAGATTTGGAGAAAATATAAATTTTCAAATATAAAATTACAAAGTAAAAATACGATTAAATCATTACAGAATCATACATAGATTTCTTTGTAATCATGTATATTTACAAAAATAAGTTTCTATCGACAATTAGTGAGGAGCAATCGGCATTATGTTACAGATAATTACTGATTTTTAGGTAATTACTTGCATTTCAAGCCAATAGCCCTTACAAAATATCAATGGTTGCCCTGATAATTACATATAAATAACCATCAACAAAATGATTGAAAAAGACAATTCAAGAAGAGATTTTATTAAGAAAGCTTCGCTGATTGCAGGTAGTTTTTATATTGTTCCCCGTCATGTATTGGGTGGAAAGGGTTTTATTGCTCCTTCCGATAAACTCAATATTGCTTCCGTGGGTGTGGGTGGAAAAGGTTGGACGGATTTGAACGGAGCGTGGAACAACGGAAGCGAAAATATCATGGCCATTTGTGATGTTGATGATAGAAGCCTTGAACAAGCCATAAAAAAGTTTCCGAATGCCAAAGTTTACAAGGATTTTCGTACGATGTTGGAACAGGAAAAAGGCATTGATGCCATCACTGTAAGTACACCCGACCATACACATTATGTGGTAGCAATGGCGGCAATGCAAGCAGGAAAGCACGTTTATGTACAAAAACCCTTGGCTCATAATTTATACGAAGTTCGTAAAATGACGGAGGCAGCGGTCAGTAATAAAGTAGTAACCCAGATGGGAAATCAAGGTGGTTCGGGAGATGGCGTTCGTCGTTTTACAGAATGGTATCAAGCAGGCTTAATTGGGGAAGTAAACCGTGTGCATGCTTGGACAAACCGGCCAGTTTGGCCACAAGGAATTCCAACACCAACCAATAAAATGGACGTTCCTAAAGAATTGGATTGGGATTTATGGTTAGGGCCCGCCAAATATCGTGACTATAATTCAGCATATCACCCTTTCGACTGGCGTGGTTGGGTAGATTTCGGAACGGGAGCTTTGGGTGACATGGGTTGTCACATGTTCGACCCTCCTTATAAAGCTTTAGGTTTAGGTTATCCATCGGAAGTTGAATGTAGCATGACCAACGCTTGGGCGGGTAAATTTAAAGAAGGTTATTATCCAGAAAGTTTCCCCGTAGCTTCGATGGTGAATTTAAAATTCCCTCGTGCGGGCAAAGCCGACCTTAAATTGACTTGGTACGACGGCGGCATGATGCCAGAACGTCCAGATGAAATTCCATCGGATATAAAAATGGGAGATAGCAGTGGTGGCGTATTGATGGTCGGAACGAAAGGCGTAATCACTTGTGGCGTTTATGGCAGTAATCCTATGCTTTTTCCCGAAGATAAACTCAAAGAAGCGGGTGAAAAATTACCAATAACTATTCCCAGAGTAGTTGGAGCGGATAAAGAAGGGCATTATCAACAATGGTTGCAAGCTTGTAAGGATGGCTACGGCAAACACAAACCTTTGAGTTCTTCGTTCGATTATGCAGGGCCAATGACTGAAACTGTGATCATGGGTAATTTAGCGATTCGCAGTTACATGGTTCGCACTGAGAAGAAAACGCCAGTTTGGATTGAAAAATATGATTATCCAGGACGCAAGAAATTACTTTGGGATGGTAAAAATATGAAAATTACCAATTTCGACGAAGCCAATGCCTTTGTAAAACCTGAGTATCGTGAAGGGTGGACTTTGTAAATAACTTTAGCTTTGAGCGATCAGCTTTGAGCGATGAGATTGAAAAAAAAATACTTTCTTAAAACCATATTTTGAAAACTCGTAGCTCAATACTCAAAGCTAAGAAAAACCAAAAAACAATGAATCAAGACAACTCAAGAAGAGACTTTATCAAAAAAACTTCCTTAGCATTGGGAAGTTTTTACATCGTACCACGCCACGTGTTGGGTGGTAAAGGTTTCATTGCTCCTTCCGACAAACTGAATATCCTGAGCATCGGAGCGGGTGGAAAAGGTGAATCTGATACTTTATTAGCCTATAATAAAGGAACAGAAAACATCGTAGCCATTGCCGATGTCGATTTTGGTCGGGCAGCAAATACCTTGAAACAATTACCCGAGAACGTCAGAAAATACAAAGATTGGCGTGAAGCTTTAGAGAAAGAAAAAAATAATATTGATGCCGTAACTATCTCAACGCCCGACCATCATCATGCGGCAGCAACGTTGGCGGCGATGGAATTGGGCAAGCACGTTTATACCCAAAAACCCCTCACGCACAACATTAAGGAAGCTCGAATGCTCACGGAAGCGGCAGAAAAATATAAAGTTGTCACGCAAATGGGAAATCAAGGTTCGTCTAATGATGGACGAAGAGTTTTGCAAGAATGGTTTGATGCAGGATTAATTGGAACGGTAAAACGGGTACATATTTGGACAGATCGTCCCGTTTGGCCACAAGGAATTGCTACGCCAATGAGCAAACACGAAATCCCCGCTGATTTTCCGTGGGATTTATGGTTGGGCCCCGCTCCCGTTCGTGATTTTGTTCCCAATGCCTACCATCCTTTCAAATGGCGTGGTTGGTGGGATTTTGGAACGGGTGCCATGGGCGACATGGGTTGTCACCTATTAGACGGTGTTTTTAAGGTTTTGGCTTTGACCTATCCAACGGAAGTTCAATGTAGTGTTAGCTCTATTTATACCAAAGATTGGGTGCCTGACTATTATCCAGATAGTTGTCCTCCGTCTTCAAAAGTTACTTTCCAGTATCCTAAAACAACCAAAAACAGTTCTCCTATCGAGATTATTTGGTATGATGGAGGTTTGAAACCAGATATTCCAGCCGAATGGGGCGACGAACCGCTTTGGACAAATGGCGTAATTTATGAAGGTACAAAAGGCAAAATGGCGAATGAACTTTACAACCAAAATCCAACGTTATTGCCAAAGTCAAGGATGACCGATTCGGATGTTTTGAAAGTTAAACCAAAACTTTATCGCATTGAAAATCAATCAGCTGGACATAATTACCACTGGGTTAAGGCTTGTAAAGCTGGCTACGGAAAATTAGAAACCAGTTCACCATTTGACTTTGCTGGGCCATTAACTGAGATGATTTTGATGGGAAATCTCGCCATCCGAAGCTACCAATATCGTGAAGGAGAAGGACGTGCGGGTAAATTCCCAGGACGTAAAAAAATACTTTGGGATGGTAAAAATATGAACGTTACCAATTTTGATTATGCCAATCAATTTGTTTCACGAAAATACCGTGATGGTTGGAAATTGGGTTGATAAAATTAAAATTTACCTATTTAAGGAAGCCTTTGCTTGGAGCGAAGGCTTCTTTTTTGGGTAATAAGTTCACTGTGGGTAATTGTATTTATTTTCATAGATAATTTCTAAAGAAATCGTATAAGAACTTGAATATTTGTGATAAGAAATAACATTTTCATATTTTGAAAATTTAAAATTTAGCGTTAGTATTGAACTAAATTTAAATCTATTAATATCCCATGGAAAGAAAAAAATTTATGGAAAGAGCCGTTGAACTATCTTTAAAAGGAAGTTCAGCAGGAAAAGGAGGACCATTTGGAGCGGTTATTGTTAAAAATGGTAAGATAGTGGGTGAGGCGTACAATCAAGTAACTTCTACCAACGACCCAACGGCACACGCAGAAGTAATGGCCATTAGAGATGCCTGTAAAAACTTAGATACTTTCGATTTAACGGATTGCGAAGTTTATACATCCTGCGAACCTTGCCCCATGTGTTTGGGAGCAATTTATTGGTCGAGAGCCAAGAAAATTTATTACGGAAACACTCGTGAAGATGCCAAAAAAATGGGCTTCGATGATTCCTTCATTTACGATGAAATTCCATTGCCTCTTTCAGAACGCAAGATTGAAATGGTTCAGATGGGTCATCAAGAAGCCTTGCACGTTTTTGAAATGTGGGAAAATAATGAGGGGGAAATAAAATACTAATAGCTATGAGCGGTGAGCAGTGAGCAATAAAACATTCACAATTCCAAAACTCATTGCTCAAAGCTCAAAGCTCAATAAAATGCTTATCAGAATTGTTAGAATGACCTTTCAGAAGGATAAAATAGAAGATTTTTTAGGAATATTTAATCGTTCAAAACACCTAATTCGTGGCTTTGATGGTTGTCAGCATCTGGAATTATTGCGGGATAAAAATGCTCAGAATATCATGCTGACGTATAGTTATTGGCTTTCGGAAGAACACCTCAATACTTATCGAGATTCGGAATTATTCAAAACCACTTGGGCGGCAACAAAGATATTATTTTCGGATAAACCTATGGCTTTTTCTTCGGAACGGTTGCAGGTGGTTTGAGGCCTACACCTCAAACAAACTCCTCAATTCCACCGCCTCCGCCGGTTTCATTCTTCCTGCCAAAACCAATCTTAATTGACGGCGGCGTAAGGCTCCGTCATACAATTCTTTTTCCTCCTCAGTTTCCGTAATCGTTTGCGGGACATCAATTGGGCGACCACTTTGATCAACGGCTACGAAGGTCAAAAAAGCTTTATTGGTACTCACCCGTTCCTGGGCGGGAATATTTTCAGCCCAAACGTCAATTACTACTTCCATTGAAGAACTAAAGGCTCGTGTAACTTTGGCTTGGAGCGTTACAACACTTCCCAAAGGAATGGGTTCTTTGAAAGAAACATTATCAACCGAGGCGGTTACCACAATACGATTGGAGTGTTTTTGGGCGCATATCGCTCCCACAACATCCATCAATCGCATGAGATTTCCACCCATCAGATTGCCTAAAGTGTTAGTATCGTTCGGAAAAATCATTTCGGTCATAGTGGTTAATGACTCGGAAGGGGTTTTGGTTTTTGACATTTATTTTTGGGAATTGGGGACTGGGTTATTAGGAATTGGGGATTAGGTAATTAGAGATTGGATAATCCACAGATTAGAAATTCGTTTTATAAGCTCATCAACCGAATCCTAATCACCCAATCCCCAAAACCTAATCCCTACATTTCTTTTACTTCACTAATTTCATCAAGATTTACAGTTTTGAAATATTCGTAAGCTTTTAGGATAATTGCCAAAGCTACTACAGATTCACAAACCGCCACAACAATTACAAACAAGGCAAACATTTGTCCTTGCAAATTGGGGTCATTTTTACTAAATGCTACCAAATTGAGATTGACAGCATTGAGCATTAATTCGATGCCCATCAACACAACAATTACGTTTCGTTTAGTCACAACAACTGCCAAGCCGATGCTGAAAAGCAAAGCACTCGTTAGAAGATAATATGATAGAAAACTGTTATCCATTTTATTAAAAATGTTTGAAAACTGTCATTGCGAGCGAAGCGTGGCAATCTTTTGGAGTGATGCAAAAAGGTTTGAAAACCTTAAATCATAAATAATCTATTTGCCTTTATAAAAAAATGATTTCAATTATGTTTTCGTCAATCCGACAGATTGCTTCACTGCGTTCGCAATGACAGCTATTCGCTATTTTTTTTACTCAGATAAGCTGCCCCGATTAGGGTTGCCATTAATAATATTCCCGATGCTTCAAAAGGCAAAACGAAATTAGTCATTAATTGAATTCCGATGGTTTTGGTGGTAGCGACGGGTTCGTTGGTTTCAAATAATGCCGTTTGAATATCCACATACTTTGCTCTGGCGAAGGTATAAAAAAGCATAGAAAATACGCCTCCTGCCACTAAAAAGCCCAAAATCCGATTGGTGCTTTCGGTAAAAATATCGTTTTTAATATTCTGCTTATTTCCGCCTTGATTGGTAAGCATTACGCCAAAAATTAATAGTACCAAAATACCTCCTACATAGACAAGTATCTGCGTAATGGCCAAAAAATCCGCTCCTGCCAGCACGTACAAAGCGGAAATCCCCAAGAATGTCAGCAACAAACTAAAAGCCGCATAAAGAACATTCTTCGACCACAAAACGACGCTTGCCGAGAGGATTGTTAGGATAATAAAGGCTATGAAAATGTATTGAATCACGTTTAGTTATTGGTGTCTTCCGTTTTAGGTTTTGGCTTAAATGTTGGTTTGAAAATGGGTTTGGGTTTCGAAACTTCTTCAAGAGGTTTCTCTTCTACCTTTTCAATTGTTGTATTCTCAACTGGTTTTTTAAAACTTGGTTTGAAAACGGGCTTAGGTTTTGGCGCTTCTTCAACTTTTTCATTCGCTACATTTTCTACAACTTCTATATTTTCAACTGGTTTTTTAAAACTTGGTTTGAAAACGGGTTTGGGTTTTGGCGCTTCTTCAACTTTTTCCTCCGCTACATTTTCTACAATTTCTGTATTTTCAACTGGTTTTTTGAAACTTGGTTTGAAAACAGGTTTTGGTTTTGGCACTTCTCCAACTTTTTCCTCCGCAACAATTTCTTGATTCTCAACTGGTTTTTTGAAACTTGGTTTGAAAACGGGTTTTGGTTTAGCAACTTCTTCAATGGGCTTATCTTCTACTTTTTCAACTTCCTGATTTTCAACTGTTTTTTTGAAGGCAGGCTTGAAAACTGGTTTTGATTTAGCAACTTCTTCAACTGGCTTATCTTCTACCTTTTCAACTTCCTGATTTTCAACTGTTTTTTTGAAAGCTGGTTTAAAAGCAGGTTTTGGCTTAGCAATTTCACTAACTACTGCTGGCTTGTCACTGTTTACTTCCGATTCCTTACTGGCAGCTGCCAACCTTTTTATTTCCTCTTTTTCAGCCACAAATTGCTCGTACAATTCCCGTTTTTCTTGCGATTGGGCGGGCGTAAGATTCCCGAATTCAAAATTATGCGTAGTAATGTCAAATGTTGAAAAATCGTATTCAGAAGTCATCGTTAGGCATTCTGTTGGGCATACCGTTGTGCAAAGTCCACAGAACATACATTTTGCCATATCAATATCAAACTTGGCGGCAAAAAGTCGAATTGCAGAACCATCAGAAGCATACCCTGCAATGCCTGTGGCTTTAATGGGTTCTATTTCGATACAATCAACGGGGCAGACTTTGGCACATTTATCACAGACGATACAATCGTCCATTTCATTATGCAATTGATAACGTCCATTATCTGGCAAAGGCAAATGCTGATGCGGATATTGAAGCGTTACAATGCCCGTTTGTTGCTTGAAATAATCGGGATTATCCACAAAAATGGGCTTGCGACTTTGGCGTGCATCTTTAAAATGCCTCCAAGTTAGTGAAAGCCCTTTCAGAGAAGTTTTGATACCTTCCTTTATATTTCCAAAATATGTATTGTTTGCTCCTTTCAATGGGTGATAATTATTAGTTCACAAAGTTACGTTCACAATTTTAACAAAAGAATATTTGGTTAAAGTTTCTGGAATAGAATAAAAAACAAAACCCCCACCAGTAAAACTGATGAGGGCTTGTATTTTTATTACCAATACGACTACTTAACGATTTGTAGTTTCTTGATAATCATGCGTCCGTTGTCTAAACCTACATTTACGAAGTACGTTCCATTTGGCATATCTTGTACTGGAACTTTCACACTTACACGTTCTGTACCCGTGGCAGTTTGCGTGAATTGTGTGTTACCTATCATACTGAATACGCTAACTTCTACGCTACTGTTTGCCTTCATTAATTCTGAAGATAACTCAATTGAGAAATCTGAACTTGATGGATTTGGATAAACAGAAACTTCATCACCCACTTTCACTTCTTCAGTCGCTGCCACTCTTGATGACATTGCTCCAGTGATAGGAGTTGATGAAGAGGTTGGTTTTGAAGGAGAAACTGCACCTATTAAATATACATTAACAGTCACCTTAAACATACAATATGAAGTATTTCCTTTGGCATCTTTGGCAGTATAAATTACCGTTGTTACGCCTGGGGCAAATACTTGTCCTGGTGAATAATTAAAAGTTACCGATGGAATACCACAATTATCGCCTACTGATGGATGATCCCAATTTGCGATGGCTGGCGTACCGTAAAGTACCAATAAATTAATATCCGTTGGACAATCATAGAATACTGGTGCTTGGGTATCGACATCGCAAGTGATTATTTTCACTACAGTTACGTTAAATGAACAAGTTGTTTTATTTCCTTTGGCGTCCGTTGCGATGTATGTAACCGTAGTAGTACCAACTGGGAATTGTGAACCTGAGGCATTTGTCGAAGTAACTACTGGCGTTCCACAATTATCCGTTGCCGTTGGAGCAATCCAGCTTACAATGGCTGATGTTCCTCTGGTTTTGATTAACACATCGTAAGGACAAGATGTTAATACAGGTGGAATTTTATCAATATCACATGGTGTTGTTACACCCGCATCAATATCGTTATTTGTTTGTCCTTCTGCTAAGGTGATTGTTCCCGTTTTACCCGTTGTTACGTTGGCATCGCTATCTTTATCTGGCGTTGTTGTTGCTCCTTGTGGAGAAAAATTAAAGCCTGATGGAAGAGTTGATTTCACGAATTCAACAGTGTAATTACCCGCTGTTAAGTTATCAAATAGATACTTACCGTTTGCATCTGTTGTGGTGGTTGCAATTACGTTATTTGCACTATCGTACAATTTCACGGTAACGCCTGCAACGCCAATTTCACCTGCATCTTGAATACCATCTCCATTAAAATCACGGAAGACAGTATCGCCCAATTTCGCTGTTCTAAATAATCCAAAATCAACGTTTGTGTTATCTGTAGTTGTCAATACAATTGGTTTACTTCTGATAATTTGTCCGCTTGTTGTGGTCCCGTTATCTTCATTATTTACATTCGCCGCTGGACTTGTCGCAGGTTCGTAAGCACCGGTTGCTGAGCCATTTGTACCTGTCGATGATTTATAACCTACTGGTGCAGAAATTTCAACCACATAATTACCCGATGGCAAATTAGAGAACAAATAGTTTCCATTTGCATCAGTCGTTGTTGAACTTCCTACTTGGTTATTAGCACTGTCAAATAATTTAACGGTAACTCCTGCAATACCCAACTCACCTGCATCTTGTTTACCATTGTTATTTTTATCGTTGAATACTAAATCACCAATTTTCAAGCAATTAACCACTTTCACATTTACCGTTGCAACGGCTGAACAACCTCCGCCATTCGAAGCAGAAACTGTGTAAATACCATTGGCAAGCAAGGTTGCATTTGGAATACTTACGTCTTTTGTATTAGCCGTAAATCCATTTGGTCCTGCCCAAGCATAAGTAATTGTTCCCGTTGCGGTTGTTGTTACCGTGATATTTACCGTTGTTCCAGAACATACAGCATTTGGATTTGTTGTTGCTGAAATTGTGAATGGACTTGTAACGGTTTTCTTCACAATATTCGATTCTCCTCCAATATAATCTGTACAACCCGCTCTTCTGGCACAACGAATATAACAAGTCGTAACCGTGATAGCGCCTGGTTGATAATCCGCTGTATTCGTGTTTGGAATCGGTGAATATAGCGTCTGACCTACAATATTTAATGGACAAACACCATTCGTTAAAGAAGTTGTTTGTAACCATAAATATTCAATCGCTAAACTGGCGTCGCCTCCACTCGCTGTCGTTACACTCGTGATTTTTGCAGGAGTTCCACCTGAACAAAGCGTTTCATCCGCTTGAATTTTTCCGCCATCGGTAATCTTACCAATCACCGTCGCTTTTACTTCTACTCTCAGAGATTCACAACCAGCACTTGATTTACAACTTACATAATATAAAGTCGTTGTCGTCAAACTTGGCGTGGTAAATGAGACACCCGTAGCAATCGCATTTCCACCCGTTGAAGCTGCGTACCATGTTGCCGTTCCTGTCGTACAAGTAGCTCCTAAAGTAACCGTTCCAGTTCCGCAAATTGTCGCTGGCGTTACCGTTGGCGCTACTCCACCCGAATTTATCGTAGCCGTTACTGGCGTTCTTGCTGATTCACAGCCACCTGCGGTTGTCTTGCAACTTACATAATACGTAGTTGAAATTGTCAAACTTGGCGTAGTGAAACTGGCTCCTGTAGCAATCGCATTTCCACCCGTTGAAGCAGCGTACCATTGTGCCGTTCCTGTTGTGCAAGTAGTTCCCAAAGTAACCGTTCCCGTTCCGCAAATTGCCGATGGCGTTACCGTTGGGGCATTTGGAGCGAATTCAACCGTTTTCTTTACCGTATTTGATTCGCCTCCAATATAATCCGTACAACCCGCTCTTCTGGCACAACGAATGTAACAAGTTGTAACCGTAATCGCTCCTGGTTGATAATCAGCGGTGTTTGTGTTTGGAACCGGTGAATATAGCGTCTGTCCTACAATATTTAAAGGACAAACACCATTCGTTAAAGAAGTTGTTTGTAACCATAAATATTCAATCGCTAAACTGGCATCGCCTCCACTCGCTGGGCTCACACTCGTGATTTTTGCAGGTGTTCCGCCTAAACAAAGCGTTTCATCCGCTTGAATTTTTCCACCATCCGTAATCTTACCAATCACCGTCGCTTTCACTTCTACTCTCACAGACTCACAACCAGCACTTGATTTACAACTTACATAATACGTAGTTGAAGTTGTCAAACTTGGTGTGGTAAATGAGACACCCGTAGCAATCGAATTACCACCCGCAGAAGCAACGTACCATTGGGCCGTTCCTGTCGTACAAGTCGCTCCTAAAGTAACCGTGCCAGTTCCGCAAATAGTGGCTGGCGTTACCGTTGGGGCAACTCCGCCTGAATTAACTGTAGCTGTTACTGGAATTCTACTCGATTCACAACCTTCAGCTGATTTGCAACTTACGTAATAGGTAGTCGATGCTGAAATACTTGGTGTTGTGTAACTTGCTCCCGTGGCAATGTACATACTACCCGTTAAAACTGAATACCATTGTGGCGTTCCAGTTGTACAAGTTGCTCCCAAAGTAACCGTTCCAGTTCCACAAATTGCCACTGGCGTTACCGTTGGAGGATTTGGAATTGGAGTAGCCGTTACGCCTGTCGTTGCAGTTACTGAACATTTACTACCATTAATAGCTGTGAAAGTTACCGTAACAGTATAAGTAGTTGAAGTAGTAACGTTCGTATTAGTTACCGTTGCTTGCGTACTTGTAAATCCATTTGAACCTACCCATGAATACGAAGGTGAGCAATTAGCAGATTTAGAATTCAACTCAATTGTAGCGGTCAAATCTACCTTGTCTCCTGAGCAAATTGCTTTTGGATTTGCCGAAGCTGTTACCGAAGCAATTGTTGTAGAAGCACCCAAGTTGATATTAATATCTCCGTCTTTTGAAGCTGTACTCCAATTATTCGTGCCACCGTTTGTGATGCTAATTTTGAACCATGAACTTGCTCCAAATTTGGCAATATCATTCAAACTACCACCCGTTCCCACTTGGAAAGCACCCATATTTTGTGTGTATGTACCTGTCATACCCGCATAAATACCTGCACCCGTGAATGTTCCATTTGATGTTGGATAATAATACCAATCTACCGTATTTGGGTTATAATTAGTACAGTGCGTATTTGGAACTGGACTTCCAACTGGAGGTGTTCCTGTACGACCCGAATAATTAACCACTACATTTATACAATCTCCTGCACCACCGCCTGTTACACAAGCAGTATAATTCAAAACAGCCGTACCATCACAGAATTCCGTAAATTCGCCTGATTTTACTGAGAATAATTGCGAAGGCGAAGCTACATTTCCTTTCAAATCTGCGAAATATAATCCGTAAGATTTAGTAATATCACCACAAGTTGAGGTATTTTCTACTGGCGTTTTGCGTGATAAACAGATTGGATCTTTCCCTTGACAATTTGCCAAAAGCGTTTTCTTAACAATATTTGATTCTCCGCCGATATAATCAGTACAACCCGCACGTCTTGAGCAACGAATATAACAAGTCGTTTGCGTGATTACACCTGGTTGATAATCCGTTGACGTTAGGTTTGGAATCTGCGTATAAAGTGTTTGACCTACAATATTTTGTGGACAAACACCATTCGTTAATGAAGTTGTTTGTAACCAAATATATTCAATGGCTAAACTCGCATCTCCACCGCTCGCTGGCGTTACACTCGTGATTAACGAAGGCGTTTTACCAGGACAAATACTTTCATCCGCTTGAATTTTTCCACCATCCGTAATCTTACCGATAACCGTCGCTTTTACTTCCACTCTTGAAGATTCACAACCTGCGGATGATTTACAACTTACATAATAATTGATCGAAGAATTTAAACTTGGCGTTGTGAAACTCGCTCCCATTGCCAATGCTGTTCCACCCGTTGCAGCAACATACCAAGTGACAATTCCAGTAGTACAAGTTGCTCCTAATGTTACCGTTCCCGTGCCACAAATAGTTGCTGGTGTAACCGTTGGAGGATTTGCACTTGAATTTATGCCTGCGATTACGGCAGTACGTGGAGAAGATTCACAACCTTCTGGCGATTTACAAGCAACATAATAAGTAGTTGATGCCGAGATACTTGGTGTAGTAAAACTTTCTCCTGTAGCTATGTATATACCACCCGTTGTAGCAGCATACCATTGTGCAACACCAGTTGTACAAGTTGCTCCTAAAGTAACATTTCCTGTTCCACAAATTGCCGATGGCGTTGTCGTTGGAGCAGTTGGAATTTTATCAATTATTACAACAATTACATTTGTTTCTCCATCATAATCTGTACAACCCGCACGACGAGAACAACGTTGATAAGCCGTAGTTACTGATATGCTATTCACATCTAATGTTGGGCTGTTTGTTCCCGCAATTGGAAACCATTCAGCCGCATTTTCTGCCGTAAATGTTGTTGCTGTGGTACTTTTTAACCAAATATATTCCAACGTTCCTGTTCCACCAGTTGGTAGTTGAACATTGGTAAATGGTGCTGGGTCAAATGCTCCGCAATTTCTTTGATTTGAACCAATTTGACCTCCATTCGTAACATTATCACAACAAACAGCATTTAAAGCTACCGCAGTGGTGGCAGTTAATGAACATTTACTACCATTAACTGCGGTGAAAGTTACCGTAACCGTATAAGTGGTTGCTCCTTGAACATTGGTATTTGTTACCGTTGCTTGCGTACTTGTGAACCCGTTTGAACCAGCCCATGAATAAGATGGTGAACAATTAGCCGATTTTGAAGCCGCATCAATCATAGCTGTCAATTTAACATCCGAACCTTTACAAATTGAATTTGGATTAGCCGTAGCCGTTACCGAAGCAATATTCGTAGATGTTCCCAAATTGATATTAATATCTCCTTTGGTTGTTACCGAAGTCCATTTATTAGTACCGCCGTTGGTAATGTTGATTTTAAACCAAGAACTTCCTCCTGATTTTAACAAATCGTTCAAACTGCCCCCCGTTCCCACTTGAAAGGCAGCCATATTTTGCGTGTATGTACCCGTCAAACCTGCGTAAATACCAGCACCTGTGAAAGTACCGTTTGAAATTGGGTAATAATACCAATCACCCGTAGTTGGGTTATAAGTAGTACAGTGCGTATTTGAAACTGGACTTCCAACTGGAGGTGTTCCTGTACGTCCTGAATAATTAACTGCCGCCGTGATGCAGTCATTTGCTCCTCCACCTACAACACACGCAACCATATTCAACACCGCAGTTCCGTCACAAAACTCCGTCAATTCACCTGATTTTAAGGTGTAATATTGACTTGGACAAGCCACATTTCCTTTTAAATCTTCAAAATACAAACTGTAAGATTTTGTAGCATCTCCGCAAAGACTCGTATTTTGAATTACACTTTTGCGAGATAAACAAATCGGGTCTTTCCCCGCACATGAAGGATTAACTGTTACCGTAATAACATTGGCTTCTCCTACATAATCCGTACAACCCGCTCTACGTGAACAACGAATGAAATAAGTTGTCTGAGTCAAAGGACCAGAATCGTAAGTCAAACTTGTTGCTCCATTGATTGTTGTCCATTGGCTTTGTGTAGCCGTTGTTAACACCGATGATGTTGTACTTTTCAACCATACAATCTCCAAAGCATTTGTACTTCCACCCGTTGGGTCAGTAACACTCCTAAAAGCAACAGGGTCAAAAGAACCACAACCCGTTTGGTTAGTTCCAATTGTTCCACCTGATGTTACATTATTACAAACAACAGGCGTACAACCTGGCATTTCTAAATAAAAATCTGTTCCTTCCGTACCAACTGCTAATACTTTTCCAGTAGTAGGTTGTTTAACCACGCACATATCAACCCAAGCACTTGAACCAAATGAACTTTTAAAACGAGTTGTTCCACCCGTACCCACTTGCCAAGGCATTGAGGGGTCTAAGGTCACATTGATTTGAGAGCCAATTACACTCGAACCTGTACCAATCAATGTTCCAGAAGCAGTAGGATAAAAATACCAATCTGCTCCTTTCTGACCCACACAAAAATCGGTATTATTTACAGGCGAAAAATGACCTAAGCCACTTGTTGTTTTTCCACTTAATAGTAAATCAACTGCGAAAGCAACCGTAGCATCACTTTTCTTAGTAATTGTTCCTTTAACTGTTGCCGTATTATCAATGTATTCTTGCCAAGTCAAAGCACTAACATTATATTCATTATTACTTCCACCACCAGCACCATTCACCAAAATGTTCAGCCAAGGTCCATAACCTACATTTGTACCATCACATTTCCTGAAATTTTCGATTTTACAATTTTTAGTAACCGTTCCAGTAGGCGTACCACCCACAGACTGCGTAAGTGAGAAATCATCAACCTTCAATACTGTCCATTCTGTATAACCAAAAACCTGTAAATAACGAGCATTACTCGGCACGCTAAAAGTTTTAGAATATTTTTGAAAAGACGTACTATTTACCTGCATTTCAACACTTGCCGAAGTTATTTTCTTCCAATTAACATCATAGACATTAACACCTACTGAGCTCCATTTTGAAGCATCATGAACCATCGCCCAAACCGAAAACGTATAATTCCCGAAAGGCGAAGCATTAAGGTTTTGAAAGAAATACTCACTGTCTTGATAAGTATTATCGATGTGTGCCGCATAAACCCCACTGTGAATAGGATTTGTACCAACAATCGTTCTAATTGGGCTTTTACTTGACTGCCAACCAGTCAATTTTGATTCAAAACCAGGATTTACAATTAGCTCTTGAGCGAAAGAAGATTGACTAAAAAATATAGTCATCAACACCGTAAAGGCGACCGAAGCGAATAGACGCACTCTTCCTCTTACAAAAAAGAGGAAGAGTTTCGTCAAACTGTTTCGCAAGTTGTTGGGGGGTAACAACAAGCGACTCGAACTGTCAAAAAATGACAGCCAACAAGTAGAGTTAGACATAATATTTAATATAATTTAGATTAGGAAACACAACTTCATCCAACGAGTGTCAGGTAAAACACAGCATTGAAATCAAGGCTATTTGAAAGGACATAATAATCCATTGAAAGAGCTTTGCCATTTTTTTAAAATAATTACAGACAAGGAAGCGAGTGCTTATTGATTCAGGCGGTTAGAATCATATGAACTTTTTTTTTGAAAAAAAACTTTTGATATGTAAGGAATGGAAGATAACACCCAGCAATACGAAGGCAGTAAAGAAAGATTTGGAAACATCACAAAAATCAAACATTAAAATAATCGGGGGATTGAGTTAATGCTGAGAGATTAATGCAGGTTACTATCGACGAATAAGCAACCAGTTTCTTTAAATTAATTTATCTACTTAGGAAATTTAGGTATTTGAACGTAAAGTAAAGTAAACCTTTTCTTTTTTCAAAAGAAAATAGCCATTTTTTATTAAACGTTAATACTTGGGTTGTAGGCAAATTGGTAAATAAAGGCCTTTTTCAGAAAACTACCAAAACTTTTTAAAATGTCTTTGCATATACTCAAAACATTCACTAATTTTGCGTTCCCAAATTTAAACTGGATGCCCGTTCGGAAAGAAATAAAGGACAAATCATTGAAAATCAGAGTCGTTCCAACGTCTGATGTATAAAAGAAATATTTACGAATCTTAATAAAAGTCCAGCGTAAGTACAATTTTATAACACCTTGTGGCAAAGGTGCTTTCTATGAGAAAATATTATCGGACTTTTAACCAATAATAAAGTGGATACTTTAAGTTATAAAACCATCTCATCAAACGTTGCTTCTGTTGAAAAAGCATGGGTTGTTGTTGATGCAGAAAACCAAATTGTAGGTCGTTTGAGTTCTCATATCGCAATGATTTTGCGTGGTAAACACAAGGCTTCATATACACCGCACGTGGATTGTGGTGATAATGTTATTGTTATCAATGCTGAGAAAATTCGTTTTACTGGCAAGAAATTGAACAATAAGGTTTATATCCGTCATACGGGCTATCCAGGTGGTCAGCGTTTTGCTACACCAAGAGAAGTGTTGGCTAAAAACCCAAGAGGAATTATGGAATCTGCCGTGAAAGGTATGTTGCCAAAAAACCGTTTGGGAAGCAAGTTGTTTACTAACCTTTATGTATATGCAGGTTCGGAACATCCTCACTCAGCACAACAACCAACTGAAATCAAATTCTAATAATGAATTATGATTTGTGAATTATGAATTTATCTCATAGCTCGTAACTCATAACTCACAGCTATAAAAAAAAATGGCAGAAGTAACCAATACATTAGGAAGAAGAAAAACAGCCGTTGCCCGTCTTTATATGACTCCAGGCAAAGGCGAATATTTGATAAATGGCCGTACGTTGGAAAACTATTTTCCATCTGAAATCCTAAGAATCATTGTTAACCAACCATTTGCTTTAACGAAGACCGAAGGGACTTATGATGTTAAAGTAAACATTGGAGGTGGCGGAAGTAAAGGTCAAGCGGAGGCACTTCGTTTAGCAATTGCTCGTGCTTTACAAGAAATCGACATTGAGCGTCGTCCAGCTTTGAAAAAAGAAGGATTCCTTACCCGTGATCCACGTATGGTAGAGCGTAAGAAACCAGGTCAGAAGAAGGCTCGTAAGAAATTCCAATTCTCGAAAAGATAGTATTTTAGGAATCAGGGGTTGGGTGTTAGGGATTAGGTTTCTTGCCATCTATCATATCCATTTCTAAATTCTTCATATTTCATTGGCAAAGCTTACAGTGACCGGTGCTTTGCCAATATTTTTTCATTTTCATTTTAATCTTTTTAAGGTTAAAGGCTTATTGATTATTAGGTATTTGAAATACTAATCCCTAATCCCTAATCCCTAACACCTACAACAAATGGCACAATTAGAATACAAAGAATTATTAGATGCTGGTGTTCACTTTGGACACTTAACACGTAAGTGGGATCCAAGAATGGCTCCGTTTATTTTCATGGAAAAAAACGGTATTCACATTCTTGATTTGAACAAAACATTAGGTTGTTTAGACGAAGCTTGTAATGCTATCAAAGCTATCGTACGCTCCGGACGCAAAATCATGTTTGTTGCTACGAAGAAACAAGCGCAAGAAATTGTTTCAGAAGAAGCTCGTCGTTTAAAAATGCCTTACGTTACTGATCGTTGGTTGGGCGGTATGCTTACTAACTTTCAAACAGTTAGAAAGTCTATCAAGAAAATGGGTACGATTGACAAATTGTTGAAAGACGAAGTAACAGTAAAAGCCTTGGCAAAACGTGAACGTTTGATGATGTCTCGTGATAAAGAGAAAATGGAAAGAGTATTGGGTGGTATCACCGAATTGACTCGTCTTCCTGCTGCTCTTTTCGTAGTAGATGTTAAGCGTGAGCATATTGCAGTAGCAGAAGCACAACGTTTGGCTATTCCAGTATTTGCGATGTGTGATACTAACTCAAACCCTGATTTAGTAGATTTCCCAATCCCAGCTAATGATGATGCTTACAAATCAATCGCTTTAATTACTTTAGCAATTGGTAAAGCAATCGAAGAAGGCTTGATGGAACGCAAGCAAGATAAAGACGATGCTCGTATGGCTGAAGAAGAAGAAGCTAAACGTTTAGTGGATTTAGAAGCAGAAAAAGAAGCAGCTAAGGTTGTGGCTAAATACGAAAAAGAAGACTAATTTTAATGAATAAGCAAGAATTAATAATGAACAATTATTTGTTCTTAGATTTAAAAGTAAGTGTTTGATTCAAATAGCCCATAGGTTTCTGTGGGCTATTTGAATTAAAACAGTATTCCAAAATGATTTTTCTAAATCATTTCTAAATTATAACTTTCAAAAAATAAAATTAACAAGATAATGGCTATTTCAGCAGCAGACGTTAATAAATTAAGACAAATGACTGGTTCGGGCATGATGGATTGTAAGAAAGCCCTTACTGAAGCAGGTGGTGATTTTGAAGCCGCCATTGATATTCTCCGTAAAGCTGGTCAGAAAGTGGCCGCTAAACGTGCAGATAACGAAACAAACGAAGGTGTAGTATTGATTGCAATTAGTGCTGACGGTACAAATGGTAAATTAGTAGCTTTAGCTTGCGAAACTGATCCAGTTTCAAAGGTTGCCGACTTTTCTAATTTAGCCAATGCTTTATTGGCTTCTGCGGTAGCGAATGATGTAGCAGATAAAGATGCTTTATTGACTTCTACTTTGGCTGATGGACGTGTTGCACAAGAAGCAATCATTGAATTGACTGGTAAAATTGGTGAGAAAATCAATGTTGCTGGTTATGAAAATGTGACGGCTGAGAAAGTAGTTTCATATATTCACTCAAATAATAAAATTGGTGTTTTAGTGGCGTTCACAAATACACAAGGCATCGATGTTCAAGAAGTTGGTAGAGATATTGCAATGCAAATCACGGCTATGAAACCCGTTGCTTTGGATAAAGGTGATGTTGATTCTGTAACGATTGAGCGTGAAATTGAAATTGGTAGAGACCAAGCTCGTCAAGAAGGAAAACCAGAAGCAATGTTGGATAAAATTGCAGCGGGTAGATTAGAGAAATTCTATAAAGAATCTACTTTATTGAATCAACAATTTGTAAAAGACGGTTCAATCAATATCAAACAATTATTAGAGCAAACGCAAAAAGGATTGACCATCAGTTCTTTCAAAAGAATTGCTTTGGTGTAATTTGAGTTGAGTAAAATATTAAAAGCGGTCTGTGAATCTTTGATTTGCAGACCGCTTTTTGTTTATGGTATGACATCAATAAACCACAATATTTCAGTAATTTGCACCCTCGAATTATTCCACAAAACCATGAAAATCATACATACTGCCGACTGGCATTTGGGTAAACGCCTCCATAAGCAAGACCTCATCGAAGAACATCAACTCTTCTTTGAATGGCTCATTAAAACCATAAAAGAACGTGAAATTGATGTTTTATTAATTGCTGGTGATGTCTTTGACCTTTCTAATCCACCAACCGAAGCAAGGGCTTTATATTATTGGTTTCTACGTCAAATGATTGAACAGAAATGTAAAATTATCATTACGGGTGGGAACCATGATTCGGCTTCTATGCTCAACGCCCCTAAAGATATTTTATCATTGTTGGACGTGGTTGTGGTTGGAGGAGCAACCGCTAATATTGAGGATGAAATTTTTGATTTAAGAGAGGTAATAATTTGTGCAGTTCCTTATTTAAAAGATATGGATATTAGGCAAGCAGTGGAAGCAGAGGGGGTTAATGGACGTGTGGAGGCAGTTAGAAATGGTATCAAAAATCATTATGAGAGTTTAGCTGCCTATTGTCGTGAAAATCATGCGACAACACCCGTTATTGCTATGGGGCATTTATATGCACAGGGTTCAATTACTTCCGAGTCTGAAAGAGAAATTCAAATCGGCAATTTAGCAGCTTTTGGAGAATCTGATTTCTCAGAAACGTTTGATTATGTGGCACTTGGGCATATTCATCGTCCGCAACGAGTTGGCGGTAAGGAACATATTCGTTATTCAGGTTCACCAATTGCACTGAGCTTTAGTGAAAAAAGTGATTTAAAAATTGTAATTGAATTAGAAATTGAATTGGGTAAAATTAAAAGAATAGAAGAAATTTCAGTGCCAAAATTCAGGGTTCTTAAAAAAATAGGAGGAGATTTCATAAAAGTCAAAAGCCTTCTAACAGATTTCTCACACGACTCAATTTTGAAGGCATTTTTGGAAGTAGAAGTTATAGAAGAATCGCATAACCCTTTGTTAATCAGAGAATTAAACGAAATTGTTTCGGTATTTAATGACGACCGTGCTTGTATTCTAAAACAAAAAATTAAATTTACTAACGAAGTCAGTAGCACCGATGAACTGTTTCACGAAGGACAAAATATTGATGATATTACTGAAACAGAAATTTTGTTGAAGCGCCTGGAAAAAGAGAATGGCTTATCGGAAGCGCATCGGATTTTACTGATGGAGGCTTTTACTGAATTGTTACAATTAGTAAAAGAAGAAAACTAAAACACTCATATTTATTAGCATTTATCGCCCGCATAGCAAATGAAAATTAATAGAATATACCTTAAAAATATTAACTCTTTTAAAGGAGAACATACCATTGATTTCACTTTAGATCCATTGTCGGGTGCAGGTCTTTTTGCTATAGTTGGACCAACGGGTGCAGGTAAATCTACACTTTTAGACGCTATCACGTTGGCGTTGTATAATCGTGTGCCAAGATTCGACAAAAAAATCTCTAAAGACCTTGTCGGAGCGGGCGGTTCTATCTTAACACGGGGTGAAAAAGAATGTTGCGTGGAAGTTGAATATATCTCAAAATCAGCAACTTATATTTCAAAATGGTGGATAAATATCAATAGAAATAATAACCTCAACGACTACGGAATGGAGATTGTTGAAAAAATTTCTGGGACAATTATTACTGATAAAAAGACCGAGGTACCCGAGCGAAATCAACGGTTTATCGGTTTAAGTTACGACCAATTTGTGAAGTCGATTTTGCTTTCACAAGGGGAATTTTCCAAGTTTTTAAAGTCGGGAAAAGATGAACGAGGAAAATTATTGGAAGATATTACTGGTATGCAAATTTATCGTCAATTAGGTCAAAAAGCGTATCAAATTTTTAAAGAAAAAGGCGGTTTATTGAGTGAGAAAAGACAACAAAAAAATAGAATTTCGGATAAATTAGTAAACGATGAAATAGAACAAAAATGGATTACTGAAATCACTCAAAAGAGCAACGAAATTAAAGAAACGGAAGAAAGGTTAGAATTATATAAAAGTAAAATCACATTAAAAAATGAGTTAAAGGTTCTTCGTGAAGTTATTACGCAAAAAGAAGAAGAAAAAGCAAATATACAAGCAGAATGGCAACTATTTGAACTTGAAAAAGCTCCTTTATTGGCGAATCATGAAGCAGCTGAACCTTTTAGGGAACGAATTTTGAATCTTGAAAACAAGAAGCAAATTCAAGCAAATTTGAAAATTCGTTTAGGAAATGGACAAAGAGAGTTGATTGAAAACAAGAAAAAATTAGTAGAAATTTTACAATCAATCAATACATTAATAAAGGCAGAAACGACTTTTGAAAATGCGGTTCAAGATATTCAAGAATTCAGAGATAATGTAAATGAATTATCCAATCAACAACGGAATCAAGAAAGTATTCTTACCCAACAACAAACTCAAATTCAAGAAATTATTGCTTCTTTGAAAAACATAGATTTGTCTGCCATCAAATTAAATGCTCTTTCAGAAATATCGTTACTTGCCATTACGGGAATAGCTGAAGAACGCAAAAAAAAGCAAACGGAATGGTTGAAATTTATTGAGATTGAAGATATTGAATTACTGAATTTTCAAAAAGACAAGTTTGAACTCAATAGAAAACATTATATTGAGTTGAGTGGGAGAATTAAGGATTTTACGGAAGCACAAAAAGGTGTTAATGAATCAGAAATTGAGGAAAAATCACAAACTAAGTTTATCGAAGAAAGTATTTTAATTCTTGAAAAATTACAAGAAGACTTAATTAAAATTGAGTTGGAAATTGAAAATTTAGAGCTGGAAAAAGGTAAATTAAGTAAGGCATTTAATTTTGATAAAGAACGAAATAATCTTCTTAAAAAAGACGAACCATGTCCTCTTTGTGGTTCAATTGAACACCCCTTTTTAAGTCATTATGCCAATAATTACGTTGAAATCGACCAACAAATAATTGCCCAAAAAGCAAGACAAAAAGAGCAAACTAAGCAAATAAATACGCTAAGTTCAAAGATTGAAACGGCTCGTCAAGTTGCTAAAAAAGAAGAAGTGAGAAAGATAATTTTTAGCGAAAAACGTCAGCAAAATCTTGATGAAATCAATAAAATAAAACAACTTTTATTACTTGAAAAGGTAGGGAATTTAGCTTGGGTAGAAGAACAAATTGTATTGAAAGATTCACAAATCACAACTATTGGACTGTTGGAGAAATCAATGGGAGACAGGGACTTTTTGCTGAATTTATACAGGAAAGTAAAAGAAATAATTGGAATTCAAGGCAAAAATAATGAGCTAAAAGCAAAAACAATTACCTTATATTCAGGAACTAATATAAATTCAGACTGTGATAAATTTCAAAGTAATCTATCATCAATTAGTACAAAAATCACATCGGACAAATTGTTAATCAAAGATTTAGAGAAAGAAGTTGATGAAAAAAATACGTCTATTCTATCAATAGAAAATGAATTAATGGGTCAAATACAATCGGGTGGATTTAAAGATCTTGATGATTTAAAATCTTATTTACTCACACCCGATGAGGCGAAGGCAATTAGGGCGAATCAAGAGCGAATCAGAACTCAAATCAATGCGTTAATCAAAATAGTTGATGACCGCAAAAACGATTTGACATTAAAAGAGAAATGTGATAATGATGCCATCACTTTGGAAGAACTCGATGCTGGCATTACAAAGCTTCAATCTGACAAAGAAAATGTTGCCAAAGAATTAGATGAAACGAAGCTATTATTAAGAATTCAAATAGAAAATAAAAATGAAGTTACCAATATTAGTAAGGAATTAGAAATCTTAGAAAAATCTAATTTAAAATGGGAGCTTTTAGACCGCTATATTGGCGATTCGGAAGGAAAAAAATTTAGCACTTTCGCTCAAGGATTAACCCTTTCAAGACTTATTGCACTATCAAACAAACGTTTATCCGAACTTTCAGATCGTTATTTGTTGGATAAACCAACGGAAAAAGAAGACGATGAATTAATGGTTCTTGACCAATACATGGGCAATGAACGAAGGTCAGTTAAAACACTTTCGGGCGGAGAAACTTTTATGATTAGTTTGTCGCTGGCGCTGGCTTTATCAGATTTAGCTTCACGAAATGTGAAATTAGAAAGCCTTTTTATTGATGAAGGTTTTGGAACGCTTGACCCTGAAACGCTCGAAACGGCTCTATGTACCTTAGAAAAATTACAACAAGAAGGTCAGAAAAATATTGGAATTATTTCACACGTAGAATCAATAAAAGAAAGAATTTCAACCCAAATTAGACTACAAAAAGACAGTCGAGGGTTTAGTAAGATTGAGATATTTTAAAAGTTAAAAAGGAGTTGATATCCAGAACATTAAGTTCCAAAATCAACTCCTCTTTTTGCATTTATTAACTGATAACTAATCCTATTTCACTTCAAAAACTCCTTCACCTATCCGATAGCCCTCTGCGTATAATTCAATGATATGTTTGCCTTCTTTATAAGACTGCCCACGACTGTAAACAAATTCAACTGACTGGTGTGAATTATCGAACAATATTTTTTGTCTGGCAGTATAAGTGGTTTCTCTGCCTTTGTACGAGAATGTACCCGAACCCGTTGCCATGTCTGCAACAGTGGCACCCGATGGGTCAAGAATTCTCAAATAAATTGTTTTGGCTTCACGAGTTGTTATTTGATTTTCTTGCAAATAGAACGTAATCCGTACTTTATCAACCCTTTTTGAGCGATAAATTCCTCCGTCACTTTCTTTCCCTTTGGTCGAAATGGCATAAATATTAATACTTTCTGCACGCAATGCCGCTGCTTGCGAAACTTTATCGTTCAATTCACGATTGCGAGCTTCCACTTCTTTGGCACGGTCGGAGAGTTCTTTTTGTTTTAGCGAATAATTTGTTGCAGAGTCACTCAAGGCTTTTTGGGCGAAAGAAATATCTTCCAAAAGGTTTTTTGTTTCCTTGCTCAAAGAATCATTTTGGGCTGATAAAATTCCATTTTCTCTGCGCAAAGTAACTAATTGTACGTCTTTTTGCCCCAATAAAGCCAAATAATCTTTAATTTTTGTCTCGTATTTTTTTACAGAAAAGCCTTCCATCTTCTGTAATGCCACTTTATCGGCTCGCAGTTGGGTCTTAGCACGGATTAATTCATCAACGTTTCCTCCTAATTTCCTTATCTCAACAATTTTACTATTTAGCTGGTTTTCAATTGAGTCTAATTTAATATTTGCTGATAATAATTCTTTGGCTTGGGTGGTTGAAATCTCTTCAACCTTGCGATTATTCTGACGTTCACGGAAATATAAAAAACCTAAAGCAATGGTCAACAGTCCGAGGACTGCCACTGCAATTTTGAGTTTATTTTCGCTCTGCCTGTTGGGGTTGTACTCCATTTTGATTTATGATAATTTATTGGTCGTGTTAATTATTAAACGATTATACTTAGGTATTATTTGTAAAATTTATTCAATAACTATGTTTAATTTTACAAATCTAAGTTATTAGAATTGATAACGCAAAAAATTGTAAAATTGACAATGAATATATCACAAAATATAGAAAAAATCAACACCGCTTTAGCGAAAACCTCTGCACGGTTAATCGCTGTGACAAAAACTAAACCCTTAGCCGACTTACAAGCGGCTTATGATGGAAATTGCAAGGTATTTGGAGAAAATAAAGTCCAAGAAATGGTGGAAAAATGGGAAGTTTTACCCAAAGACATTGAATGGCATTTGATTGGACATTTACAATCTAATAAAGTCAAATACATGGCTTCGTTTGTTTCGATGATTCATTCGGTCGATTCTTTGAAATTGTTGCAAGAAATTGATAAACAAGCGCTTAAAAACAATCGAGTGATTGATTGTTTACTGCAAATATACATCGCTAAAGAAGAAACTAAATTTGGATTATCCGAAGATGAAGCCCGTGAAATCTTGGATTCTGAAGAATTTAAGACGATGAAAAACGTGAGAATTGTGGGTGTAATGGGTATGGCTACTTTTACGGATAATCAAGAACAAATTCGCTCAGAGTTTAGAGGATTGAAAGCTTTTTTTGAAACTTTAAAAACCCAATCTCCACCTACTGCAACCCTACAATTGAAGGAAGTATCCATGGGAATGTCGGGTGATTATTTGATTGCAGCCGAGGAAGGTTCAACGCTTGTGCGGGTTGGTTCGGCTATTTTTGGGAGTCGTTAATTCAAAACCATTTTCGGGAAACGATACATTTGGGAATCATAAATCATCAATTGGTCGATTTCCAATTCAAAATATTTGTATAAAGGCGAGCGTTCAAGTTGCTTATGAATATCTAATTTGTCCTTGGCATTCATCGTTATCCATCCACGCCCTACCTCCGCTGAAATAGCGTAACAATCAATTACTCCTTTCAAAATAAGGTCACTAATAACCCCACGGTGTTTTGGAACGAGATTCATAAACTCTTCATCTACACTAAAAAATACACATACCTGATACTTGTTCATATTCTTTCTTTTTTTGTGGTAAATTTCCTTTGTAAATATACCAACAAATGTCTAACAAAAAAATAACCTTGTCCATTCCACAGCCAAGGTTATTTTAATTTTAATGGTCAAATATTTAAGAAACATCGCTTCGTAATTTGACAAACCCGTTTTACACCGCCCCCATTACATAAATCACCCCTTTAGGTCCTGCTTCAGTGGTACTTCCACCCGTATTTTCTAAGGAGATTGCAAAAGCAACGGCATTTGTCAGGGACTTCATTTTCACAATATTCGTATTTCCATTTATCATTCCAGCATCCACGGGTTTGCCATCTATAATTGCCCATAATTGGTATTGTTTACCCGTTGGGGCTTGTGGCAATTGCAAAGCTGACAAATAGACTTCGTTTTTGTTTTTATCAAAATAAATCAATGCTTTTGCCGTTGGGGATACTGGTTGTCCAACCAATTTAATTACCTTGAAATCAGTGTTTTGTAAAATTGCCACTTCTTCTTGATAACTCGCTTTAAGGGCTTGACCTTGTTGAGCAAGAACTTGATTTTGTGTTTCAAGCGCCACTAATTTATCTTCTGAATTCTTCCAATTTTTAAAAAACCAGATATTTCCAGCAATACTCAAAGCCAACAAAACCCACGAGGCTGCCATTCTGAATATTGAACGCTGTGGAGCTGAGGCACCACTTAAACTTACAATTTCACGAGGATTTTCGTTAATTTTCTTGCTATCCTCCGATAAATTTTCACTGCCAACGGCTGATTGATTGCTGTCACCCGCCAATTGTTGGTTTGCTACTGTTGATTGTCCTCCGTGTACCGCTGATTGAAAACGATCGGCTGAAATTGGTTCGCTAAAAAGTTCTGCCATAATTTTATCTTTCAAAAATGCTGGTGGTTCTTTTTCGTATTGCAAAACGTAATTTTCAATTGTATTGCTTACCGATTCTATTTCTGCTTGTACTTCAAGGTATTCCAACGCCAGTCGTTCCACTTCTGCCGACTCCCCGGCAGTGGTTATTCCCAGCACGTAACTTTCTATGATTCCTGATTCTATATATTCCTTCGTGTTCATATAACTGTGGCTAAAATTCCTAATAGAAATACCATTCCAAATTCTACAAAATATTGTCTTAACTGTACGATGGCGGCTTTCACACGGGTTTTCACCGTGCCTAATGGAATCCCAAATTCGTCCGCAACTTCCGCCTGTGTATAACCCTGAAAATAGAGTAAATCTATCATCTGTTGGTATTCTGGGCGTAAGTTTTCGACTACCTTTTTGATTCCGATAGCGTCAATATCAAACTGACTACTTTCTTGATTATCAATAAAATTAATACTGGTATCAAGGTCTTGATTTCGCTGAGAATTCTGAAATTCCTGCGAGCGTATTCTATCAATGGCCGTATTTCGTGCCACATTCAGAATCCAAGTAAATAATGTTCCTTTGGTTCGATTATAGGCTTCTATATTCTTCCAAATCTTTACAAAGGCATCTTGCATGACATCGGCGGCGGTTTCTTCTGAGCGAACTATTTTCAGAACAACGCCATAAAGTGCCGATGAGTAATTGTCATACAAGATGGAGAATCCTCGCTCGTCTTTGCTCTGGAGCAACGACACGAGAGCCTCTTCAGCTATAATTGTTTTACGTTTAGACATGAGTGTTTTCTCTCGTGAATGTATTAGTGTTTGTGAAATAAGATTTTTCGATAATCTACTGTGTTGTTAAACAAAAACAGCATCATAAGTTTGAATCAAATTTACACAAAATACATTCTTATTCAATGGCTTAATAAAGATAACTTGGATTTGAAAGAAAGATTATTGGCAGAATATTCAATAATTCGATAAAGGTTTAAAAACAAAGGACTCTCACAAGCTGGAAAGCCCTTTGTATATTACCCATTATTAAACCACACCTGTCTATGAGGCGTGGAGAAAACAATTTGGCGAACAGGGTAAAAGGCAATTATTTTGATGATAAATAGTTTCGTTAAAGCGCTGAACGACCTTAAAGCTATTTAGTTTTCATAAATGCACTTTTTCCCTTTTTCCATCCTTTCCCTCCATACCTTATACGTTGCTAAATTTAACAAATGCATAACCCAGTTCATTAGATAATAGCTCAACTGCAGATGTCCGCTATATTTTCATGATATCATTGTTTAATCTTCTTTCAAATACATCTACGAGAAATGGATTGGATTTGGATTGTTTGTGTTGAAAAAATTTTAAAATTTGGGTAAATAGGTTATTTTAGCCCATGAATCTTAAATCCAATAATTAATGAAAAATAAATACGTTAGTTACATCTCAGATCAACATCTACTCCACTGCATAGCCAATCTTCATAAAGCCTATTTAAAAGCGAAGAATAATGTGAGTAAAAAGTCATTTTACAGTAATAAAGTCGATACCATTAAACTCAGGTTCGACTCAAAGTTTAATGACATTGACGAAGAAAGTCTTATTCAATCCGAAATTTTACGACAAATTGATAAATCTATCAATAATTCGATAGGGACTTTTCATGAACAATTTTTGGGGATATGAAGTGGGCATTTTGAGTGGATATGATGTGAAGGCTACTGATGATACTATGTTTGCAATGTTTCTATCGAATCCTATGCGTCAGAATTTTGAAGACGCAATTTTTGAGAAACTTGCAAAATAAGCAAAACTTTATAAAAATTCAATTTGTTATTTAGTTGATTTCAATTTAGATGATTGCTGTTACGAAAAATGGGTAATAGCCACTTAAGAAAGTAATATAAGTCACAAAAGAGTTTATAGAATTTCAATCGATAAATTTTATGGCATATTGACTCAAAATGAAATAGCATATTCTCAGTTAAAACAAATGTTACCAAAAGCTGTATCTGAGTTTATAAAATGTTCAGAGGCAATTATATGAAAAACTTTTTATCCAATTGCCATTTTTGCTGAATCTTTCCAGATATAATGTGGCATCGGGTCATGGAGTTGCCACTTAATACTCATTGGTTTTGAACCAGAATATTCTAAAAATTTTGCATTTCCAATAAAAACAAAGGCCATTGTATTTTTAAATTCGTCTGTGTTTTTCTCCCGAACAAAGAGTAATATGTTCTTCTGAGAATCTTGTTGGTTGATATATGTTAAGCCTTTTCCCTTATCTGGTCTGGCAGAATTTTGAGTTTGCCAGTGAAAAATATTTTCACTAATGGCAAAATCTTTGTATAAATTACTCGGAGAAAAGTCAGTTTCAGACTTGATTAAATCTATAAAAAGCAGTTCAGTTTTTAAATTCTTATTTTCAGCAACACCCTCTCGATTATTAGATTTTTTATCAAATGTGGATATATTAAAAGCTGCTAAGATTTGGTCTCTGGTATATCGACTATGAATTTGTAAAGGTTGAGAATAAGGAAGTGAAATTTCACTTTCCAAAAAATCAATTTTGTCAATTAATATTTCAAGAATTCCAATTATTTCTTCTGTAAGGATTTTATTTTTACCTATTGCTTTGATGCTATCTTCTAATGTGTTGAAGCCACCTGCTACCTGCCAAATATCATAATGGAGCATTAAACACATCCCTTTTTCTATTTTACTAAATTGGTCAATATTTATATTAAAATTTTTCTTTGCTAATGCTAAGATGAAATTGAAGTAAGAAATAGAATTACACGATAGCCATTTTTTACTAATTGCTCTTGTAATTTCTTGTTCATTAATAGGTGGGTA
>JBBAKY010000024.1:0-36144 GCA_040403295.1 Arcicella sp. | reverse complement strand
TCATAACTCATAACTCATAACTCATAACTCATAACTCATTTCCGAAACACGATTGCTTTCACAGGTTCTATGCGGGTAATGACGAAGGTTGGAATAATTAAAACCAACACGACTAAAGAAATGGTGGCGAGATTTAACAGCAAAATTACCCACCAATTCAAACTAATCGGAACGGTGTTCATGTAATAATTTGCGGCATCTAAAGGAATGATTTTATAGTATTTTTGGATGAAACAGATGCCAATCCCGAAGAGATTTCCGTAGATTAATCCCTTAAAAATCATCGAGAAACTACTCCAAAGGAATATTTTCCTGATTTGCCAATCACTGCCTCCCAAAGCCTTCAAAACCCCAATCATGGGCGTGCGTTCCAACATCAAAACCAACAAAATTGAAATCATATTAAAGCACGCTACAAACAGAATTAGGGTTAAGAAAATTACCATATTTCTATCCAACATTCCTAACCAATCAAATAATCCCATAAAAGTATCGGTGATTTTCTCCAATTTCATATCGGGTTGTAATTTATCTTGAATCACTTTGGCGGTGGCATCTAATTGATCAAAATTTTTGACGTAAATCTCATAACTTCCCACCGAATCTGCTCCCCAACCGTTGATTCGCTGAATTAAACCCAAGTCGCCGATGATGAGATTTTTATCAAATTCTTCTAAACTGGTTTCGTAAATACCCTTAATTATTAATTTTCGTGGTCGGTCGGTGGCATTCAAAAAATATATTATGGGTGAATCTCCTACTTTTAATTGCAACTTATTAGCCACAATTTTACTGATTAAAATGTCTTTTGAGTAAGTAGAATCTGAAAATTCAATTTGTTTTCCTTCGATAATATTGGGTTGAAAACGCTCAAAATCGAAGTCTTTACTGATGCCTTTCATCACCACACCCATAATATCTTGACGAGTTTTTAAGATGCCAGCTTTTTGGATAACGGTTTGTAAATGAGTAATTTCTGAAATATTTTTGTAATTTCTAAATAAATCCGTCTGCTTGGTTATAGGATACTCTTCGTAAGATTCATTGGCAGAAAACTTAGCAACTTTTAGATGACCAGCCAAGCTAAATATTTTCTGATTAATAGCATTTTTGAACCCAAACAATACCGCAAAAGCCAAAATCATTACGGCCAAACCTACGGCGATACTGCCCACGCCAATTTTGGTAACTGTGCCAGAAAAAGAAGAAGTTTTAGTATTTTGAATACGTTGAGAAATGAAATAGGGAAAGTTCATGCGGTATTTTGTAAATTTGAATAATTGTTCTGTTTCTCGACGAAGCAAAACTGATTTTAATACAAAGTACGATGATTTTGCCAAAATGATATACAACATGAATTTAACTTTTATTAAAAATATATTCATTTTTTTGAATATTTGGGTCGCAACGGCCTGTGCTGCTTCTCAAATTGATTCCTCAAAAATCCTAAAAACGGGTGCGGAACAAACCAATCTATACATTTCTGACTTAAAAGGTAAAACGGTTGCTTTGGTCGTTAACCATACTTCTACGATTGGGAAAACGCATCTGGCGGATTCTTTGCTGTCATTAGGCATAAAAATCAAGACAATTTTTGCGCCCGAACACGGATTTAGGGGTACTGCAGATGCGGGTGAACACGTGGCAAATGGCGTAGATAAAAAGACTGGCTTACCGATTGTGTCTTTATACGGAGCTAATAAAAAGCCTTCTGCGGCTCAATTGGAAGGTATTGATGTGGTAATTTTTGATATTCAAGATGTGGGAGCGAGATTTTATACCTACACTTCCACGATGCACTATGTGATGGAAGCGTGTGCGGAACAATCGAAAAAAATGTTAATTCTGGATAGACCAAATCCTAACGGTCACTATGTGGATGGACCGATTTTAGATCAAAAATTTGCATCTTTTGTAGGCTTAAATCCTGTGCCTGTGGTGCATGGCTGCACGGTCGGAGAATTGGCTCAAATGATTAATGGTGAAGGTTGGTTGAGTGGAAATTTGAAATGTAATTTACAGATTATCAAATGTTTAGGCTATAAACATTCAACGGCTTATAATCCCCCAATTGCCACTTCGCCAAATTTGCCGAATTTGCAATCCATGCTTTTGTATCCGTCTATTTGTTTTTTTGAAGGCACAGACGTGAGTGTTGGACGTGGCACGGATAAGCAATTTCAAGTAATCGGTTCCCCAAATCCTAAGAATGGCAATTTTACTTTTACGCCTGAAGATAAACCTGGGGCAAAGAATCCTCCCCAAAAAGGAAAATTATGTTACGGCGAAGATTTGTCTAAAATTGATGCTCGTAAACAAGCATTTACTTTGAAATATATCATAGATTTCTACCAAAAATCCGACAATAAACCAAAGTTTTTTAGCAGCCCATCTTTCTTTGATAAATTGGCAGGCAGTGATTCGCTTCGTAAGCAAATTGTGGCTGGTTTGACTGAAAAGCAAATTCGGGCATCTTGGAAAACAGATTTAGATACGTATAAAAATATTCGTAAAAAATATTTATTGTATGAATTATAATTTTATGTCCTTAATTTTTCCCTAAGTAATTTTGTCGATAAAATGACCATACATTAATAACACAATAATCGATTGAAACTTATAAAATTTTTTACACGAATCATACTCATAGCTTTTGTGCCATTGCTATTGATTGACGGAATAAGACGAGCCGATTTAGCTTTCGCCCCGAGGTCAAAAAATGCTTACTTGGCAGCCCTAATAGACAAAATGCACCTGTTAGATTCGGTACCATCGCCCCGTTTGATTTTGATGAGCGGGTCGAGTATGGCGTTTGGCGTAGATAGCGATTTGCTGTCAAGAGAATTAGAAATTCCCGTGGTTAATGCCTCTTTACACTACAAATTAGGCAGTCGTTTTATGATGGATGAACTCAAAACATCGCTCAAAAAAGGAGATATTGTGCTGATTACTTTAGAATATGTGGTTACTTCTGAAGGGGACTGTAATGAGAAATTAATGGCCGCTGACTTTTATCCGCCAGCGAAAGATTGGCTTCATTTTGCCTCATTTTCTGAAGAAACAAGCGCTTATGCCATTCATAGATTATCTGATTTCAAACTTTTATTAGGAGAATTTTGGTCAGGAACTCGCAATAAACCGATTGATATTAGTGATACAACTTCGGTTTTTTTTAGAAAATGTTTCGCAAAAAATGGGGATTTATTGGGGCATTTAAATAATCCACAACCCGAATTTGCGGTGCCAGAAATGACAAATGATGTAGAATTTAGTAAGCAAATTAAAGATTTGAATGATTTTGAAGCCTTTGCAAAACAGAAAGGGGTTACCGTATTTTTCACCTTCCCAAGTTACGTTGAAAGTGGATATGAGAAAAATATAGCTGTAATCAAGAAGATTGAACAACAATATCGACATAATTTGAATTTTACCATTTTAGGAAGTGCTGAAAATTCAGTAATGGATGATGAATTTTTCTACGATAGCGTTTTTCATCCAAATGTTAAAGGTCGCAAAATATTTTCTTCGAGATTAATACAATTGTTAGAACAGGAAGGAATGTAAGTAGGCAGTAAACAGCAACGCTTAACTTTATTGATCAATCAAAATTCTAAAAATACTTACCCATAAACTCATTGACCACATTGCTTAATTTTTTCATAAAAATAGCTGCGTTAATTGCTTTAATTATTTCAACGATTGGTGGAATAATTATGGTTCAGAATGATATTGAAGAAAACTATTTTGCCGCCATTGCCGACAAACATAAATACGCTCAATCTATCCAAAAACGCAAAATTATTTTGGCTGGCGGTTCAAACTTAGCCTTTGGAATTGCTTCTGATTCAATCCAAAAAAAAGTTGGTGTTCCTGTCATAAATCTTGGTTTATACGTAGGTTTTGGACTTGATTTTATGTTGCAAGAAACCCTCTCAGAGGTCAAAAAAGGCGATTTGGTAGTATTAAGTATAGAATATTATCTCACAAAACCAGGGGACGATTATTCTAAACAAATGGCTGCTTTCGCCTATTCGCCAGCGTATGCGTATGTAGGGTATGAAAATTGGTTGGATGTTTTGGAGAAAAAAGCAGCGTTTTTTGCTCGTTATACTCGTAACTTGATTTTCTTTCCAAATCGAATAAAATCGCCCCAAATTGATGATAAAATTTCGGATTATTTCAGAAAAGGATTCTCGCAAAAAGGCGATTTATTAGCGCATCTAAACAACCCGCCCATCCGTCCACTTAATGATTTGGCCGGCCTTAAAAAACTAAATTATTCCGTTGAGATTCAAGCAATTAATCAATTTATTAATGAAGTTAGGGCAAAAGGAGGGGAGGTTTATTGGTTTTATTCTTGTTATTCGCAAACGGGATACGATATGAATAAAGAGGCCTTAGAACATTACGAAAAACAAATTGAAAAAAATGTTAATTGCCTTAAAATCAATCATTTGAAAGACGGAATTTATCCAGATGATTGTTTTTATGATACGCATTTTCACCTTTTTGGAAATTGCAGAATTGAGCGTACACAAAAATTAATTGATACAATAAAAAATCATGCTTTTTAACTCCTTACAATTCTTACTCTTCTTTCCCATTGTTACGATTCTATATTTCGTACTACCTTATCGTTTCCGTTGGGCTTTGCTTTTGATAGCGAGTTGCTACTTCTACATGGTTTTTAAACCCATTTATATCCTAATTCTGGGCTTCACCATTGTCATTGACTATTTTGCGGGGATTTATATTGAGCAATCGGAAGGCAAAAAACGGAAATTATATCTTACCTTGAGCCTCATTGCCAACATTGGCGTATTAGCAATATTCAAATATTTTAATTTTCTGAACCTCAATTTTACGTGGCTTTTAGAAGGTTTTGACCTTAAAAACCCAATTCCATTTCTTCAAATATTGCTTCCGATTGGTCTTTCTTTTCATACTTTTCAGGCAATGTCATACACGATTGAAGTCTATCGTGGGAATCAAAAAGCGGAACATCATTTCGGAATTTATGCCTTGTATGTGATGTTTTATCCGCAATTAGTGGCTGGACCAATTGAACGTCCACAAAATGTAATTCATCAGTTTTATGAAAAGCATGACTTTGATTATCAGCGAGTTACGGATGGTTTGAAATTGATGGCTTGGGGAATGTTCAAGAAAGTTGTCATCGCCGATCGCCTTTCTGTGATGGTTGAAGAGGTTTATAAATATCCGTATAATTACACGGGAATTCCCTTAATTGTATCTACTGTTTTCTTTTCTATCCAAATATTTTGTGATTTTTCGGGTTATTCAGATATTGCCCTCGGTTCGGCCCAAGTGATGGGATTTAAATTGATGAAAAACTTCGACCGACCATATTTTTCCAAAACAATTTCTGAATTTTGGCGACGTTGGCATATCTCATTATCCTCTTGGTTCAGAGATTATTTATACATTTCCTTAGGGGGAAATCGGGTTTCAAAATGGCGAAGAGAATATAATCTTTTTATCGTTTTTTTGGTTTCTGGCATTTGGCACGGAGCAAGTTGGACGTTTGTAATTTGGGGTTCAATTCACGGTTTTTATCTGGTTTTCGCCAATTTAACGGTGAATTTTAGAAATAAAATTATTGAGATTATCGGTATTAAAAAGTTGCCAAACTTATACAAATTAATTCAAATTTTTACGGTTTTTTGTCTGGTTGCTTTCGCTTGGATTTTCTTTCGTGCTTCCAAGATTCAAGAAGCTACTTACATTGCCTCTCATCTGTTTACGGGTTTCGGTGAACAATTGCAACAACTTGGTAATAAGCAGTTTATCGAAAAAAATATCTTTTTAGGAAAAGGAATTACCAATTTTGCCATGGTTGCCTTTGCTATGTTTGTGATGGAAATGGTTCATTTAAAACAACGTGGAAGAAGCCTCAGAGAATTATTACATCAAAGTCCTTTATTAGTTCGTTGGGTGCTTTATTACGGAATCATTTTGGCCATTTTATTCTTGGGAATGTACGACGAACCCGCACAATTTATTTACTTTCAGTTTTAAATTGACTTTGCAATCTTTGCACCAATAGATTAATCATCCTTTTGGTTAATTCTTCTTCGTTTTCCATGAATTTTAAATATTCTTCCAACGTAAACATCCCCGTGATGATACCTTCAAGATAATGTTTGAATTTCATATCTTTCCGAACGGCTTGGTCGATGTAAACCGATTTTTCTTTTTCTGAAAATTTATTAAATGTGCCTTTCCGCTTGGTGCAGTAGGTTTTGAATACTTCGAGGAGTAAGTCATTTTGTAATTTTAAAATTGGGCGTAATACCTCGTTTTGAAATTTTTCAAAATCACTTTCTGCTTCTTTTTCAAAAGTGAGGGTTGGGCGGATGGATTGTATTGTATTCTCTCGGTTCATGTTGTTCTAACTTAATAAAGTACATTTTAGTTTTGCTAATTTCGAGCATTTGAGTGTAAATAAAAATGGCATCAAATTTCTTTGACACCATTTTTTGAATAAAATTAAAGAAAATATTATTACCAGAAATATGCGTATAAACTAATCAAGGTCACTACTACAATGGTAGCACCGATGGCAAATCCTCTGGTTGTTTTGAACATTGAAGCATCAATTTCCAAGCCTTTTTTCTCGTCAGGTAATACAAGACTTAAAACAAACATTACTGAAACACAGATTACAAAAACCCATCCCATACGGTCGAGGAATGGAACTTGTGTCCAATCTGTCCCTGGAAGCCAGTTGTTGTGCATTGAAATAGCAATTAAAAAACCACCTACAATCGCAAAAAATGCACCGGCTGAATTGGTTTTTTTCCAGAAAAAGCCCATGATGAATGCCGCAAAAATTCCTGGAGATAGAAGCCCCGTCATTTCTTGAATAAATTGAAAACCACCTTTTTTGTCAATGCCCATGAAAGGAGAAACAACGATTGCTAAAACCATCGCCACAACAATCACAACTCTTCCAACCCAAACCAATTGCTTTTCCGACATATCTTTGGCAAAATACGGTCTGAAAACATCAAGCGTGAAAATCGTTGAAATACTGTTGGCTTTTCCTGCTAAAGAAGCAACCACTGCCGCTGTAAGTGCCGCAAAAGATAGACCTTTCAAACCCGCTGGCAATAAATTTAACAATACAGGATAGGCTCTATCTTGGTTGAAAACGCCCGTTGCATCTAACATTTCTTTTTGAAACATTCCTTTCTGGTACAAAGCATAAGCCGCAATTCCGGGCAAAGTAACGATAACTGGCATTAATATTTTCAAGAAAGCTGCAAATAATAGTCCTTTACGAGCGGTATCCAAGTCTGCACCCAAGGCACGTTGCGTGATGTATTGATTACAACCCCAGTAGTTTAAATTTACAATCCACATACCACCAAATAACACCGTAAGTCCTGGCAATGACATATAATTTGAGTGGGCGTGTGCATCGGCTCCATCTCTATAAATCATGTGGAAATGGTCGTCGTGATTTTGGGTCATCATTTTGAAACCGTCCACCAAACCGCTCAATCCATCCGTTCCCGAAACCAATGTAACCGCTAAATAAGTAGCCGCTAAACCACCAATTACCAAGAAAAACACTTGAATAACGTCTGTAAAACCAATTACTTTCATTCCTCCAATAGTAATTATTACCGCAAAAACCGCTAATAATATCATACAAGTATAGAATGAAATACCCGAAATTTCGGAAACTGCTAAAGCTCCTAAATAAAGAATAGCCGTTAAATTTACCGTAATATAAAGAATCAACCAGAAAATTGCCATGATTAAACTCACCGTTTTGTTATATCGTTGGCTCAAAAACTGTGGCATGGTCGAGATTTTATTTTTCAGATAAATCGGCATGAAAAATATTGCAACTACTAATAATGTTGCTGCTGCCATCCATTCATAGGTAGAAATTCCGAGTCCCATTGAGAAACCATTACCCGACATTCCAATCATCTGCTCGGCAGAAATATTTGAGGCGATAAGTGAAGCACCAATTGCCCACCAAGTAAGAGAACCTTCCGCTAAGAAGAAATCTTGCGTGTTTGTTTCTTTTGCTTTTTTCTTATTGTAAATCCAGTAACCATAGCTTGATACGAGGATAAAATAGAAGAGAAATACTAAATAGTCAAAAGTTTGTAATCCTTGTTGTTGCATGGGGTTAATGTGTTTTAATTAGTTTTTAGGGAATAAATATGAATTATTTGATTAATTTCGACATCAAAATTACCATTTTTTTACTATTATTTCTAATAAAATGCATATTTCGATTACTTATAAATTTGAGCTAATAAAAATTTTATTTGGTTTGACCTTTATAAATTAGAATTTAATTACTGTTTTTAAGAAATTTGCGAAATATATTTCTAAATCGTTCTCCTTTACAATTTTAAACTTTTCATCTAATGTTATCAATCTTCAATATCGTGTTCTGTTTCATTGGAATTGCTGCTGGTTTTGGCATTTTTTTCGTGTATAATAATTTTACAACTAAACAGGGAACGCTCATCAAAAATGAGTCAACTGTGGTATTAGAAAAAATTGAAAAAGTCTTTAAAGTAGTTTTAGCGGAAGGGCATTTCTCAGAAATATATGACCATAGTTCTGAAAAAGAGGTTTTATTTGGATTAGCAACCATGAATAAGAAAGCCTTAATCGTGGCGAATGCCAAGGTTTTAGTAGGATTTGATTTTGCCAAAGTGAAAATTCGTTGGCAAGAAGGTACTCGCACGATGATTATTGAAGAATTTCCCGAACCCGAAATTTTAAGCACCGATTCTGATTATAAATTTTATGACATCGACCAAGGACTTTTCAATAAATTCAAGAATGAAGAATACACTGCCTTACTTGCGGATGCCAAACAGACCATGCAAACGAAGGCCATTGCCAGTGAATTACCCAAAATTGCTAAGAAACAAGCGGTGGTAATGTTGAGCCAAATGGCAGGAGCAATGGGTTGGAATATTGATTTTCAATTGCCAGCAAAAGAAGAACAGCGACTATTGAGTGAAAAGATTGGTTTTGAGAAACTATAGTGTTCTCGTAGGGGAAGAAGGTGTAACCAAGTTAATCGAAATCGTTAGGGCTATTTTAAGACTGAGTTATATAAAATTTGGCAAAAACACACGTACAGATATCAGTGAGTTTTTGCCAAATTTTAGTTTCGTCTGAAGAAGTATTTTATCAAACTATATTTTGTACAATTGTACATCTTCAATTAATTCCAACCGCCGCCCAATGCTCGGTAAGTATTCACCAAAACATTCATTTGCTTCATGCGGGTTTCAACCAATTCCATTCTTGATTCCAATACATCACGCTGCGTCAACAATACTTCCATATAATCGGCACGGGCAGATTTGAATAACTTGAGCGAAATGTCAGTCGATTGCGTAAGTGCTTGTACCTGATTATTTTTCATGTCGTACTTTCTCCCTAAGTTATCAATATTCGACAACTGATTTGACACTTCAATATAAGCATTCAGAATTGTTCGTTCATAATCATAAACCGCTTGAATCTGTTTTGAATTGGCACTTTTGTATGTGGCAATGATAGCGTTTTTATTGATAACTGGTCCAACCAAATCACCTGCTAACGATGCCATCAATGACGCTGGAAGATTGGCTAATAATAATGGATTGAAAGACCTAAAACCCAAGGCAGCTCCTAACCTCAAAGAAGGATAAAAATTAGCTTTAGTAACGGTTACATTCAATTTGGCCGCTTCCAATTTCAATTCAGCTTGTCTAATATCAGGACGATTTTCTATCAACTGCGATGGAATTCCGGTATAAACTTTATTCGGCATTAACTCATTAAATCGCTGTGAGTTTCTTTGAATATGTTGCGGAAATCTACCCACCAAGAAGTTAATACGGTTTTCAGTCTCGACAATTTTTTGCTGAATGTCGTATTGAAGACTTTGAGTTTTATAGACCTCCGCTTCAAACCTACGAACTGCCAGTTCTGTAACCTTTGCGGCATCCTTTTCTTGTCTAATGATTGAAAGGGCATTATTGAGAATCACGATATTTTTTCTAATAATATCCAATTCATTATCAAGTGCCATCAATTCATAATAAGAATTGGCAATTTCAGCAACAATGTTGGTAACCAAGAAATTTTTCCCTTCAATCGAAGATAAATAATTAGTAACTGCCACTTTACGGGCGTTACGCAGTTTATGCCAAATATCGACTTCCCAACTGGCAAATGCCCCAAAATAGGTATTTGGCAAAACATCGGGCGTTGCTGTTCCAGGTTTAATTTCAGTAGCAGCATCACTCGCACCTTGACTTGTGTATCTCGAAACTTTTTCGATACCAGCTCCTCCGCCTACATTTAGGAAAGGTAAATATTCTCCTTTTCTGGCTTGTATTTCATTTCTGGAAATCTCAATTTCCTGTAAAGTAATATTTAATTCCTGATTGTTATGTAAAGCCGTATCAATCAGACCCAACAGATTTGGGTCTGTAAAATATTCCTTCCAGATGGTTTTTGCCGTATTGGTACTGTCCTGAGCGTTGTTGAAACGCTCAGGAACCGACTTATTTTCATTTTTATTCATCAGAACCAATGATTTTGGTACACAGGCTGACATCAGTAATAATATTCCGAATATTATTGACTTATTTTTCATTCTTTTATTTTTCATTGTCTGATTGCTTAAAGTTGTCGATTGCGTGAACAAATTCTTCTGACAACGGACTTTCATCTTCATCTTTAATCATTTTTCTACCATCGGCCAAACTACCAAATATAAAATATAAGCCTGGGATAATGATAACGCCGAAGATAGTACCGAATAACATACCACCAAGCGCCGAAGAACCAATGGTACGGTTACCAATCGCTCCTGCACCAGTAGCGGTAATCAAAGGAATTAATCCTGCCACGAAAGCAAAGGAAGTCATTAAGATAGGACGGAAACGTACTCTGGCTCCCTCAATCGCTGCATTCAGAATTGTTTCTCCTTGTTGGCGTTTTTGTACGGCAAATTCCACGATTAGAACGGCATTTTTACCTAACAGACCCACCAACATGATAAGCCCAATTTGTGCATAAATGTTGTTTTCTAATCCCATCAATTTCAACAACAAAAACGAACCAAATACCCCAACGGGTAAGGATAATACTACTGCTAAAGGAATGATAAAACTTTCATACTGAGCGGCTAAAACAAAGTAAACGAATGCCAAAACAATCAAGAATACGTACAGCGCCTCATTCCCACGATTCGCTTCATCATAAGAAAGACCTTCAAATGCGATATCGTAACCTTTGGGAAGTGTTTTTGCGGAAACTTCTCGGATCGCTTGTATGGCATCAGCCGTAGTATAACCTTTTGCGGGAAGTCCCTGTATCGCCGCTGAATTGTATAAATTGAAACGGGTAATTTCATTGGGACCTTGACCTTTTTTAAGCGTCATAAATGATGAATAAGGTACCATTTCTCCTGCTTCGTTTTTAACAAAAAGCTTTAAAAGATCAGTGGGAAGTCTTCTAAAACTTGGGTCAGACTGTACATATACTTTGAAGAACTGGTTGAATTTCGTAAACCCTTGTTCGTAAGTACTACCAATCAAAATATTGAGGTTATTCATCGCCTTGCCGATAGAAACGCCTTTTTGCATCGCCAACTTATTATCAATCTCAAGTTCATATTGAGGGTAATTCGCCGCAAAAAATGTAAATAAACCCGTGAGTTCTTTACGTTTGCTCAAATTAGCCATGAACTCCTTGTTGATTTTATCAAATTCACGGTAATCCGTATCGGTTGTTTTATCTAATAATCGCATCGAAAATCCGCCCGAAGTACCAAAGCCAGGAATGGCAGGTGGTTCAAAGAATTCAACCGTAGCGCCCAAATTCCTTGTTTTTCCTTCCAATTCTTCCATGATTTCTTTTACGTTTTTGTCACGATCCGACCAAGATTTAAGGTTAATCAAACAAGTACCAGCGTTTGACCCACGTCCCTCGGTCATAATTTCGTAACCTGCCAAAGAAGATACGGATTCGATTCCCTTCACTTCTTCACAAATTTTCTGAAGTCGTCGGGAAACTTCATTGGTTTTTTCTAAGGTCGAGCCAGGAGGGGTTTGTATAATCGCATAAATTGTACTCTGATCTTCATTTGGAATAAATCCCGATGGCAGAATTTTACTTTCGTAGGCTATTCCAGCACAGAATACCAATAATATTATCAACGTAAGCGCTCTTCGATTAACAATTAATTTTAACAAATCTACGTACCATCCTGTCAATTTATCAAAACCTTGGTTGAATTTATCGAGAGATTTGGATAGAATGTTTTTCTTTTTGACTTGCCCATGATTATTTTTCAAAAGCATAGCACAAAGCACTGGCGTAAGTGTGAGGGCTATCAAAGCTGAAATCACAATAGAACTTGCCATTGTAATAGAGAATTGTCGATAGAAGGTACCCACTGGCCCGGACATAAATGAAATAGGAAGAAATACCGACACCATTACCGCCGTAATTGCGATAATCGCCCCACTAATCTCGCCAAGCACTTTTTTGGTGGCCATAAACGGTGTGAGATGTGGCTCTTCTTCCATTTTGGCATGAACCGCCTCCACGACGACAATGGCATCATCTACTACTATACCAATTGCCAAAACAAGGGCAAAAAGTGTAATTAAGTTGATGGAAAGGCCAAAAGCCTGAATAACAAAAAACGCCCCAATTAAGGATACTGGAACCGCCAGAATCGGGATTAAGGTAGAACGCCAATCGCCAAGGAAAATAAAAACAACCAAAGCTACCAGAATAAATGCGTCCCTCAGCGTATCAATTACTTGCTCAATAGACGCATCCAAAAATTTCGATACATCATAACTGATTTTATAATCCACTCCCGGAGGAAAAGACTTTTTCATGATATCGAGTTTCTCTTTTACTTGCGCAATTACTTCATTGGCATTACTACCATAGTTTTGTCTCAATACAATAGCGGCCGAAGCTTTACCATCAAGATTTGAATAAATATCAAAGAATTCACTTCCCAACTCTACTTTGGCAACATCCTTTAAATGAATGCTTTCACCTTGGGCGTTGGCTCTGATAATAATATCTTCGTATTCTTTCGGATCGCTATACCTTCCTTTGTAGGTAAGTACATATTCAAGTGATTGGGCAGCAATTCCAGAACTTTGTCCAATCCGACCGGGGCGACCAATAATACTTTGCTCGCCAATGGCTTTCATCACTTCCTCCGTAGAAATACTATACGCACGCATACGCTCTGGGTTTAGCCAAACACGCATCGCATATCTCCGACTCCCCAATATTTGCGCTCTGGCAACCCCTTTGGTTCGCTGTAGCTCAGGAATCATTTTAACGGTTGCGTAGTTAAACAAAAACTTTTCATCAATGCTTTTTTCCTTGGAATAAAGATTGACATACATGAGCATACTTGGTTGAACAGGTGAAATGATAACTCCTTCACGCTGAACTAATTCAGGTAAGAGTGGCATAACCTGATCCACCCTTGTTTTTACCCTGATAACGGCAATATTTGGATCAGTCCCAGGTTCAAAAATAATCCTAAGCGTGGCCTCACCAGCACTGGTTGCATCAGTAGCAATATATCGCATATCCTGAACGCCGTTGATGGCCTGTTCCAAGGTAATCAGGGTTGATTTGACCAATACATCAGCACTGGCTCCAGGATAGGCTATAAATATATTAACTGTTGTTGGGGCAATATCAGGGAATTGTGAAGTAGGCAATTTCTTGATTGCCAACAAACCGACAAACACAATCATGATTGATATCACAATGGCGAATACTGGTCTTCGTATGAATTGATTAAACATATCTTTTATTATTTAGATGAAATAAATAGCTATTCGGCATACAAACTTAAATGTGATATAACAGAATCAGGTTGTAAGAATTTGTACTGAATTTTTTGGTTTTCACTCACCTGACGTAAACCTTCCAACAGGATTTTGTCACCCTCTTTTAGACCACTCTGAACGGCAAATATGTTGGGAAGTTCGGCAGCTATCTTAATTTCTCTCGACCGAATCACATTGTTTTTATCTACCACATAGACATATTTCTTTTCCAGTACCTCGAAAGTAGCTTTTTGTGGAATTAATAATGCCGAGTTTAGGGGTTGTGTAATGATGATACTCCCCGTTTCTCCATGTCTCAAAAGTCCTTCTGGATTAGGGAAAGTTGCTCGGAAAGCAATATTTCCAGTTTCGTTATTAAAATCTGCCTCAACAGTTTGAACAATACCGGGAAACTTAAACATCTGATTATTAGCCATCAAAAGTTTTACGTTCAACATATCTTCTTTATTCTGATGGGTTTTAATGTTCAGATATTCGGCTTCTGGAACGTTGAAATAAACCCACATTTTGCTATTATCCGACATCGTTGTCAGTAAGTCACCTTCGTTAACAAGACTGCCAAGCCTTACCTGAAAATGATCCATAATCCCGTTAAAGGGAGCTTTTATGGACGTAAAACCTAAATGAACTTGCGCAATTGCCATTTCGGCTTTTGCTTTATTCAATTTTGCTTTGGCCAAAGCCAATTCATTTTTTGAAACAATATTGCTATCGGCGAGGGATTTCGTGTTGAGATATTCTCTTTCAGCGAAGTTGGCTTCTGCTTCAGCTTTGTTGAATTCTGCATTGTACATAGCGGGCATAATTTGAAACATTAATTGCCCTTGTTTTACGTACTTTCCTTCATCCACATAAATCTTCTCCAAATAGCCTTTTTCTAAAGCTCTCAATTCGATGTGCTGAATCGCCCGAATTTGACAAACATAATTAGCTAAAACCACCGTGTCTTTCTTTAAAGGACTGGTAACAAGGAAGGTAACTTGTTCTTGTTTTTCTTCCTTTTTTGATTCACAACTGGCAAGGCACAACAAAGCACCAACACCCGCAAGGATGAGATTTTTTTTCATGATCATTTTCTTTGTAATGAAGTGTTCGGTAGAATTAGACACAACAAGACTGAAAGCCGTTGTTAATAGCCAATTACACTTTACAATTTTAAATAAAATTTGTTGGGAGATGATTAGGGCAAAGATTAATTGCCGCTAATAGTACACCTGTTTAAACAGGTGCAATGTCAAATCATATTCTGAATACTTGGAATACAATGAATAACTTATGGTAGGAGAAATGAGATAAATGCTTACTGAAATGTAAGACTTTAATATTACTGAGAAAGAAAAATTTGTTGTACCAACTGTAAAAAAGCGCAGAAGAAATATGAGCATTCTCTACATTCTTTTTTTGTGATATGATACTACCTTTTCTATCTTCTTCAATTTTTTCATCGTAATCAAAAAGTATATTTTCGCTACCATCGGATAAAGTAGATGAGAAAGCAACATTAAAATAACGTTGGAGATTACCAATATTGTCATCAGGGGAAGCATGATGTTTTTCTATTGGATGATGAGAAGCACATTGTCTGTACACATTAGCATCGAGTTGACCGCTAAAGTTCAACACGAGAATGCATAGAGTAATCAGATATTTGATGTGTGCTTTTATCATTGAAACGCCAAAAGTACTTCACGTTATAAACACAAGCAAAATTTTTAATCCTAAATTTTCACTTAAAATGAAAAATTCTTTTATTTATTATATTATTTCTTTTATTATTGAAAAATAAGTAAGCAAATAAAAATAATATTCTGAAAATTTAAAACTTTTGAATGCGTAAGAGTTTGTATATAGTTGTTTGGGAATGGTAAAATAAATTGTAAATAGTTACGAAATAAATTACAACATTGGCTCAATCATAATCACTTCTTCTTTCTCCACAATCACTTGCCCATCACCCAAATCACGGGTTTTTCTGACGAATTTTTTGGGCGTAACAATCACTGGACAAAGTGTGTCGCTCTTTCGTTTGGAAAAATAGGCGGCCAATCCTGCGGCACGTTCAATCACATTTATCGGAAAATTTCTGCCTGCTTGTTTACGTATCACCACGTGCGAACCGGCCACATCACGGGCGTGAAGCCATAAATCATCTTTTCGAGCGTAGCGTTGGGTGAGTAAATCATTATTTTTAGAATTTCTTCCCACCAAAATCTCGTAGCCTTCAAACTTGAAATATTTGAATAAATCCTGAACTGTTTCTACATTTTTCTGAGAAGTTTCCAATTGATTGGCTTTCTGAAATTTTCTGAATTCTTTGAGGGTTTCAACCGCTTCAATCGCTTGAATTTGCTGGTCGATCTGGCTGGAATCTTCTTCTTTCGCCTCAATATTCTCCATGAGTTTCTGGATTTCTATCTTCTCATTTTTTGATTTTCGGTAATAATTTTCTGCGTTTTTTTGGGGGGAATAATCTGGCTTTAGTCTTATTTTCAGTGGTTTATCTCTATAGAAATCATATAATTCAATGACTTCTGTTCGTTCGGGAATGACATGTAGATTTGCCATAATAATATTGGCAATTTCATCGTGTTTCACACCCGTATCTATGCTTGAAAGCTGTTGGTAATTTTTATCAATATAAATCTGACAACGTGTTTTTTGCTTCAATAAAGCCTTAATTAGTACGGCTTTTTCCTTATCAAAAACATTAATCCGAGTGAAGGCATAATAAAAATTATTACTCGCTTCAATCGGGTCTTCAAACGTTTTTTGAATCTCTCCACCTTCTTTAATTAAGGATAAAACAGGCTGAAAATCGAGTGTTTTTAGGTAAAAAGTAGGATTGTTTAATTGATTCAAAAGTGTCTGAATATCGTCCCAAGTAGGGTTTGGAATGGTCTTTAAATATTGGGTGATTTCTTTGCCAAAAGTAGGAAAAGTGGTTTTCAAACCATTCAATAAAAAGCCTTCTTTACTTTGGTCAATCTCACGGTCGAGGGTATCAAGGTCAAGGTTATTATCGGCTATTAATTTGTTATGGAGCAGGTCAATCACTTTATTTTCATGTAGAAGAATGAGATTAGAACGATTGCCATACATCTTGAAAAGTAATACAAAATCGTTCTCAAAATAAATGCCAAAGGCTCTTTCATTCAAAAATTGTCGAACGCTAATCACCTTTAAATCAATGAGTTCCTTGAACAAATTAGCAGAATTTCGTCCCGCTCTTTTGAAATCATTGGGGAAATTTAGACAGGCAAAATCTGGATGAAGAACTGCTTTGATATAAAAATCTTTTTGCTGTTTCCATTGTTTTCCATCGGTACAAAAACCAATCAAAAGCTCATCTTTTTCTTGCGAAAAACACTCTGCCATCACCATGCCAACTAATTCAGTTTCAAGGCGTTTTGATAATTGACGGAGGAAATAATAATTAGTTTGCATTGTTTTAGGGATTAGGTGGTTAGGAAATTAGGAATTGGGAAAATTGAAGAGTACGTAAATTAGTGATTGGCTAATTGGTGATGATGCAAATTAGGGATTAAGCAACTAATAGACTAAATATCTTATAATTAAATAACTTAAAGAGTTGAAAGTGGATTTTCCCTAATCCCTAATCCCTAATCCCTATTTCCCTAATCCCTATTTCCCTAATTTTCGATATGCCTCAGAATTATTGGGGTCGAGGGAAGATAGGAGTGGGACAATTTTCTTGCGTTCATCCAATGGTGCATCACCATAAATATTAATTAATTCTGGGAATTTTGCTTCAAAAAATAAACGATACCAAATTTGTCCAGGACGAGATTGACTTATTTGTTTAATCTGATTCAAATAGTCCGTAATTTGCTTTCTCCCACCAGCTGGATTAGTGGAATAATTATCCATCGCCATCCGATGATACGTATAAAAACCTTCTCTGAGTGGCTGTAATTGCTGATTTAGTAAATTTTCCGAAACCCAATAACGGTTACGAATATCATTAGAAGCCGTCCAAGCACCACCAGCTGATTGCGCTAAATTGACTACATTCAAGGCTTTTTGAGCATAATTTGTTCCTCCCATTTTTCCGAAAGAATCATAGTCAAAAGCCAACGCTACGTATGCGTAAAAAGCCAATATTTGCGTAAGATTATCGTTGAAATTATTATCATTATACGTTAGAGGTGTACCAGCAACGTATTTAAAATTAAAACTTTTATCAATATAGTTTAACAAAACGGTTTCATAATTTGTCCCATAAACGGGTCTGCGAACTTGAAAATTGGCATTGGCTTCATAATCACCTCCTGCCGTTGCTTTAGTCATAATAATGGCTAACGAGCAATTGATTTTTTCTTCCGTCGAAAAATTATCATTTGACCATCTTCTATTATTCAAAAATTCTTGAATAACATTCTGAATTTCTGGATAGATCGTTGTCGCTCCACGTTGCTCATTTACCTGCAATTGGTCAGTCGAAATGCTTACTTTGCAATTCAATTCTTGAGCAAAAAGCTTTGAGTTTTGAGCAATGAGCAATGAGAGAAAAATGAGTAAATTGTATTTTTTCATATTCTGTTCAGCCCGAAGGCTGTTTGTTTATTCCAGTTGAAATCTGGTGACGTTGAGCCTGGAGGCTCTTTTTATTCAAACGTGGACGTTTAAACCAGTTGCGTAAAATCTATTAAAAAATCTGTCCAAATGCGTCTAATCTGTGTTATCCGTAGTCTAATTGTTTTAGTAAGACAATACTCTTGTCACTTCATCCACAATATCCATCGCTACATCTTGCTTAGATTTTAAATCAAAATTAATCATTGTGCCATCTCTTTTAATAATGCAGATTTTGTTGGTATCATGCCCAAAACCTGCCCCCGAATTTTGTAGCGAATTCAACACAATCATGTCCAAATTCTTTGATTTTATTTTACCAATGGCATTTTCAACTTCATTATCCGTTTCCAAAGCGAAGCCTACCATCAATTGTTCTGGGCGTTTTAAAGCGCCTAAAGTTTTGGCAATATCAGTTGTCTTGGTTAGTTCAATAGTAAACGTATCTTCCTTCTTCTTTATTTTCTTATCGGCTACCACGGCAGGTGTATAATCAGCTACGGCAGCGGATAAAATAATAATATCGGCTTCATCAAAATATAGTTGAGTTGCTTCATACATTTCTTTTGCCGAGCGAACTTCTACTAAATTAATGCTTGTATCGGGTGATTTTAAGGCAACTTGCCCACTTACCAGCGTAACATCGGCACCCGCTTTGGCAAATTTATCTGCAATGGCATAGCCCATTTTTCCCGTTGAATGATTACTGATAAAACGAACTGGATCAATCGGTTCTTGGGTTGGTCCAGCGGTAATCAATACTTTTTTGCCCTTCAAAATAGGGTTTCCTGAGAAATATTTTGTCAGAATTTCCACTAATTCTTCGGGTTCAGCCATTCTTCCTTCGCCTACCAAACCGCTCGCCAATTCTCCAAAATTTGATTTAATGAGTTGATTACCAAAAGATTGCAATTTTCTAAGATTCTCAATCGTACTTGGATGTTGATACATATCCAAATCCATGGCAGGGGCAAACATCACTGGACATTTTGCTGAAAGATAAACTGCCGTTAATAAATCATCACAAATGCCATTCGCACATTTTGCGAGCGTATGAGCCGTTGCGGGGGCAATCAAAATGAGATCTGCCCACAATCCCAAGTCCACGTGATTGTTCCAAGTTCCCGTTTGGTCTTTCACAAATTCCGAAAGGACAGGTTTTTTAGAAAGCGTTGATAATGTTAAAGGTGTAATAAATTCCTTTGCCGCTTGAGTCATAACTATTTGAATTTCAACCCCTTCTTTGACTAAAAGTCGAGTCAAAAATGCAATTTTATATGCCGCAATGCTGCCAGAAATTCCGAGGAGGATTTTTTTATTTTTTAACATTGGTAAATTATTTTGGTTCTACTACGATTTATACGGTATGATAGGTTTTCAACCTGTTAATGGATTCCGTTTGACAGGTTGAAAATCTGTGTCCTACCGTAGAACCATTATTTCCTAACTCGTTTCTCCAAATCAGCCCTCGGAATACTCAATATTCTGCCCAAAGGTTGTCCGTTTCTTAAAGTAATCACTTTCAAAGTAACTGGACCCGACGGAATTTCAATCGGAGCGGTATATTTTGGTGAAAATTTATCGGGAAAAGAATCATCCGTTGTATAGAAAATATCCACGCCTTGAAGGTCGTTACTCATTTCACAAATCAATTTTTCTCCATCTTTTTTGGTGGTAACGATGGCATCATAAACCGCTTTTGAAACCTTCAAATTAGCCGCATCAAAACGCTGAAAATGATTTTCAGTTCTTGTCATAAAGCCATCCCAATCTTTCTTTTCCTTCGGACTCCAAGTTGTTTCCGCAATCGCAAATGCTCTCGGATACGTCATATACAAAGCATGACGGTAGTTCTGAATTTGTTCGGTCCAAAGGTTTCCTTGCGCACCCAAAATGTATTTTGCGTCTGTACTATCAGGAACTGGCTCAAACGAATAGGTTTTTCTCAAAGATAAACTGGCATAAATTGGCTTCTCAACGGTTGGGTCACCTTGCATATAATCTAAATAGGCAAAAGTAGAGGGCGACATCACCACATCATGTTTTTGTTTGGCTGCTTCAATGCCACCCTTCATGCCTCTCCATGACATTACAGTGGCGTTGGGAGCCAGTCCGCCTTCCAAAATTTCATCCCAACCAATCATTACCTTGCCTTTTTTATTGATAATTTTCTCTACTCTTTTTACAAAATAACTCTGTAATTCATGGGTGTCTTTCAAATTATTCTTCTTCATAAATGCCTGACAACCAGCATCTTCTTCCCAATATCCGTGATAACATTCATCACCACCCATGTGAATATATTTGTTTGGAAATAATGGGGCTATTTCCGTAAAAACTTTATCCAAAAACTCATAAACTTTTTCATCCGACGGATTTAAAGTGTTTTCAATGTTCATTTTGAAAGTACCATTTGGAAACCAATCAGCGAAATTTGTCCCTGGGTTTACGTATCTTTTCAAATCTTTTTTGGTGGATAATTCTGGATAAGCCGCCAAAACGGCCATACTATGTCCAGGCACATCAATTTCTGGCACAATCGTCACGTTTCTTTCCTTGGCATAAGCCACAATTTCTTTCACATCCTCTTGGGTATAAAATCCTCCATACGTAGCAGGTTCACCTTCTTTAGGGTCATCACGATTCCCAAAACCGCCATTTCTAACCACTCGCCATGCTCCAATTTCAGTCAATTTTGGTAAAGATTTTATCTCAATTCTCCAACCATTATCATCCGCCAAATGCCAGTGAAAAGTATTTAATTTATAACGAGCCATCAAATCAATGTAACTTTTAACTTCTTCTTTCGTGAAAAAATGACGGCTTACATCCAACATTAAACCTCTCCAACCAAAACGTGGATAATCCGTTATTTTACAACCCATTATCGGAAATATTCCCATCGAAAATTCCTTGTTTTTAGCCTGTGTAGGCATCATTTGGCGGAGCGATTGGATGGCATAAAATAGTCCTGCGGGTTTATTGGCAGTCATTTTAATGGTTTCGCCCGTAACTTCGAGCGTGTAACCTTCATTGCCTAATTGAGCGTTTGGCGTTTTATTAATGGTAAAAATAATGACTTTATCCTGCATCGTCGGCTTCTCAACTTTCTTAAAAATAGGCTTTTGTCCACCCATAAATCCCAAGGAATTCACAAAGTTCTCGGCAATTTTCTTAGCATCTGCATTATCATCCGTCACATCAATACTAATGCGGGAATCTAACATAAACATATTCATTCCGCCCGTGGTAGAAACCTCGAAACTTACAGGAGCAGGAATGATATTATTCTGGGCAAAAGTGGTAATGGAAGTCAGTAATAGAAATAGTATTTTTTTCATTGTTTTTGTTGATTTGTTGGTATTTATAAAATTCATGTAAAGATAGCTTTTTCATGAATATAAACTAAAACTGAAAAATACGTTAAATAACTTAATAAATAGTTTTGCAACTGAAAAATAAGTTATACATTTGAAGTATGGAAGAATTAACAAGAACAGAGGAACGAATTATGCAAACATTTTGGCAATTGGGAACCGCCTTTGTCAAGGATATTATTGAGCATATTGACGAAGACCCGAAGCCACCGTACAACACTATTTCATCGGTCGTGAGGATTTTGGAAAAGAAAGGCTACGTTGGTTATAAAGCTTACGGAAAGACGTATGAGTATTTCCCAATTATCACGAAAGAAGAATATGCGAAACAGTCATTCAGAAAAATTTTGAACAATTATTTTGATAACTCAGCTACAAATTTGATGTCTTTTTTAGTGAAAGAAGAACAACTTTCGGAGGAGGAATTGGAGGCTTTACGGAAAATTATAGGCTGAAAAAAGTGAGGAGTTATAAACGATGAGTGATGAGTTTTACGTGAAAGAACTCAAAACTTATGCCTCAAAACTTATCACTCATCATTCATAACTCATCGCTCAAAAACATGAACTACTTACTCGAATCCACTGTCTGTATAACGATATTTTACGGACTTTACTATTTGATTTTCAAACGATTAACTTTCATAAGGCTTAATCGGATATACTTGCTTTCGAGTTTAGTAATCGGGCTTTCTTTGCCTTTGATTTCGTATCAAATTAAAGAAGTTGTAAAGATTTCTGTGACTGTGGAATATGAAGAAACAAGTCTTGTTCCATTAGTCATGAATAGTTCTACGCCCTTAATCTCAAACACTCCAATCGAAGAAACTTTTGACTGGAATATTATTTTTCAAGGAATTTATGTTTTAGGAATTTTATTTATGGTGATGAAATTTTCAATAATTATCTATAAACTATTGAAAATCAAAAGTATATCATCGGGAAATGATTTCATTTCAACCCAAAGTAAATACGCTAATTCTTCATTTTTTAACTTGATTTTTATTGATGATTCTAACCTTTCGGAGAATGAAATCAATCAAATTTTGGAACACGAAAAATGGCATATTCGGCTTCTGCATTCTTATGATTTATTATTTGTCGAAATCTTGAAAATCGTTTTCTGGTTCAATCCTATTTTATGGTTGTATCAACGTTCACTCTCAGAAATTCATGAATATGAGGTAGATACCCGCATGATACAGTCGTATAATCCACAGTTGTACGCTCATTTATTGTTAAAATTAGCAAATCCGACCACCCAATCGGCGACCCATCAGTTCAGTCGCAAACCTTTGACCGACCGTATTCATTTTTTATTCACTAAACAAAAATCCGTACCTATGAAACGATTAGCGTATTTGTCCGTTCTGCCCATTTTAGGAGCATTTTTCATGGCTTTTTCTGTGGAGAAAGTAATTGATTATCAAGAGGTTGAAGAGAGTTCTAAGTATTTTAAGATTGTGCGGAATACAGATTATGATGGGTTTCCAGATTTGAGCGTTAAAGAAAATAAAGTTATCTCAACTTTATATCTTAACAACGGGAAAATTGCTTTTGTAATTAATCCAAATAAAGTTTCAGAAGAAGCCGTAAATGATGCTGCGAAGTATTTTAAGGATTATGGTTTTACGCTAAAAGTATTGAGTAAGCAATTAAATGCTACGAAGAAAGATTTAGCGAAGATGGAAATTGGTTTAACCGAAGACGAAAGCAATAAGAAAGCGAGGCTGAAAAATAAAGTGAGTGCTAAAACAGATTTACCAGAAAAATTTAATTTCGATTTGGTAAAAATGAGAAAAAAGTCAGGGAAAAGGTTAGATGCAATTATAACCATTTTGGCGGTGAAGTCTTCGGGGTTACATTTTGTATCGTCTTTAGCACCTCCGCCGCCGCCCCCAGTTCCTCCTTTGCCGCCTAAAAATATGCCACCAGAACCGCCCAAACCACCTTTACCACCTGTAAAAGTTGGATTAAATTATAGAAATAACTATGCAGAAGATTTAATCGATAGAGCTTTTGCAGAAGTTTTTGATGGAACAAGATCTACAATTAATGTACCTTATAAGAACATTAACTATCTTATTTTTGAAGGAAACAAATTACAAAGAAATATATTTATTAGTAAAGTTGTCACTCAAAAAGATTGGCAGTCCTATTTAGATTTTACAAATAAAGATAATTATTTTTCAAATGAGTTTAGAAGCAAAATGATTCCTGATAATTGGGCAAGAGTCATAGTAAAATCCGATAAAAGCCCCGTTGAATTTGTTTCTTTTGAACAGGCAAGTGAATATTGTAAATGGAAGACTGAATTTTTTAATGGTCAATTCAAAGATAAAAAATATAATTACCAACAGATGGTTTTATTTAATTCTAAGAATGGTAAAAAATATAAGTTTAGATTACCAAATGAGAAAGAATGGCAAACAGCCTTAAGTAAAAAAATAAATCGTAGTACTAAATTTAGTTCGGTTGGATTTTGTTATATTTTAGAGAAAGTGTAGATTTTATTAAACATCAAAAAAGGCTTCTGAATCACCTCAGAAGCCTTTTTTGTAAATATCTCAACCATTAAGCGTGCAAAGCCCGATTCTCAGTAGCTGCCAAACAAGCCTCTTTCATTGCTTCCGTATAAGTTGGGTGAGCATGAGACATCCGTGCAACATCTTCTGCCGAAGCACGGTATTCCATCGCTACCACTGCCTCCGCAATCATGTCAGCGGCTCTTGCACCAATGATATGAACGCCCAAAATTTCGTCCGTAGTTTTATCAGCCAAAACCTTCACTAAACCGTCGGTATCCATCGAAGCCGTGGCACGTCCCAATGCTTTGAAAGGGAATGAACCAGTTTTATAAGCAATACCAGCCGTTTTTAATTCCTCTTCTGTTTTTCCAACTGAAGCCACTTCTGGCCAAGTATAAACAACGCCTGGAATCAAATTATAATTAATATGAGGTTTTTGTCCTGCAATAGTTTCAGCCACAAAAACGCCTTCTTCTTCTGCTTTATGCGCCAACATTGCTCCACGAATTAAATCTCCAATAGCGTAAATATTTGGTACATTCGTTTGTAAAGTATGTTCATCAACCACTACTTTTCCTCTATCCATATTGATGCCTACGGCTTCTAAATTTAAGCCTTCGGTGTACGGACGACGGCCAATACATACTAACACATATTCACCAGTCAATTTCACTTCTTCACCCGCTGAATTAGTTGCTGTAACGGTGGCATCATCTCCATTGTTAACAACATTCGTTACTTTATGAGAGAAATAATAATCAACGCCTAACTTTTTGATTGATTTCTGCAATTCTTTTCCCATCGTTTTATCCATCGTTGGAATCATCGAATCGGCAAATTCTACAAAGCTAACCTTCGTACCCAAACGTGCATAAACAGAACCTAACTCTGCTCCAATTACACCTGCACCAATGACAACCATTGTTTTTGGAACTTCTGTTAAATTCAAGGCTTCCGTTGAAGTGATAACTCGTTTTTTATCAACGGGCATCGAAGGCAAAACGGTTGGTTTTGAACCCGTAGCGATGATGATATTTTTCGATGTTAAATCCTCCGATGTACCATCTGCTTTTGTGACTTTAACGGTATTTTTATCAACAAAAGAACCAAGACCATTATAAGTCGTGATTTTATTTTTTTTCATCAAAAACGTAATACCATCGTTCATTTTTTTCACAACGCCCGATTTACGATTAATCATTTGCGTCATATTTGCCACAGGAGCAGAGATTTCAATTCCGTGTTCTGCAAAAGTATGAGCGGCATTATAAAAATGCTCTGATGAATCCAAAAGTGCTTTTGAAGGAATACAACCCACATTTAGGCAAGTTCCGCCCAAGACACTATATTTTTCGATGATGGCAGTTTTCATGCCTAATTGTGCTGCACGAATGGCGGCTACATATCCACCAGGTCCTGAACCAATTACTATTACGTCGTATTGCATTGTTATAAATTTTCGATTATTCTAAATTATTATCCAGCTTGTCCATCACCATCAAGGTCAAAACCTGTTTTGCGATATTCACTAACGGTATTTGCATTGCCAATTTTCTTAAAAATAAATGAAACTTGGGTTGTCGTTCCGCCCGAATTGATGGAAGTAGTATTTACTAATTCCCAACCTTCAGTGCCAAATTATGCCAGCATTTTATTGACTACCTTTGCATCCAGTCCATATTTTCCATTGCCATTGGCATCAAAAATAGTAGGATTTACATCTGCAATTACGGTAAGATAGTCCCATTTAATTAAGCTCATATTTTAGGAAATGGTTATCTCTAATTCTTAAATTTTCCGTCTTATCATTACTCCAATTCTACGTTTTAGAAGCAATATGCCTTGCCTGTATAAACACAAGTAGCTGTATTGAAGGATTTTCTCCAATCAGAGCAATTCAAAGCAAGTTCTATTTTATCTTTATTGTGAGCAACAACATTGGCAAAGAGTATAGGAGTATGATTTTTACCGTATTCAGGATTTCCTAAAAGCACCCACTTATTTGGAAAAAGCTTTTTTATTTCCTTAAAACTCAAAACTTGATTTTCCATATTTATTTAGGGATTGGGAATTAGGGATTTGGGTTTACTACTAATCCCTAATTACCAATCCCTGATTTTCTATACATCCAATAACAAACGTGTTGGGTCTTCCAACAATTGTTTTACTCTTACCAAGAACGAAACGGATTCCTTACCATCAACAATTCTATGGTCGTAAGAAAGTGCTACGTACATAATTGGACGGATAACTATCTGCCCATCAACTACTACGGCACGTTCAACGATATTGTGCATTCCCAAAATCGCTACCTGTGGAGCATTAATAATTGGCGTTGATAACATTGAACCAAATACACCACCGTTAGTAATTGTGAATGTTCCACCTGACATTTCTTGTAAAGTCAACTTATTGTTTTTAGCCAAAGTAGCCAGGCGTACAACTTCACTTTCGATGCCTGCCAATGATAAGTTTTCAGCATTTCTGATAACAGGGACTACTAAACCTTTTGGAGCAGAAACGGCAATTGAAATGTCACAGTAATCATTATAAACAATTTCTTCACCATCGATTGAACCATTCACGGCGGGATATTCTTTCAAAGCAACACAAACTGCTTTCGTGAAAAATGACATAAAGCCTAAACCAACGCCATGCTTTTCTTTGAATTTATCTTTGTATTTTCCTCTCAAATCCATGATTGGCTTCATGTCAACTTCATTGAAAGTTGTTAACATGGCAGTTTCATTTTTCACTTGAACCAAACGACGAGCCACTGTTTTACGCAATGACGTCATTTTTTCACGACGTTGATTACGATTTCCTGAGGTTGAAACCACTGGAGTTGGAGTAGCAACGGCAGGAGCCGAAGGTGTTGGTATTGCTACTGGAGCTGGTTTTACAGCACCGTTAGCATCTTCTTTTGTGATACGTCCACCCACGCCAGTACCTGACACGGTATTTGCATCAATTCCTTTTTCTGCCAGAGCTTTAGCAGCGGCTGGCGATGCGTGTCCTGCGGCATAATTGTTTGTTTGCGTAGGTGTTTCAACAGTTGCTTGTGGCGTTGAAACGGGTGCAATACTTGGCGTAACTGCCGCACCTGCACCAACTGTAATCGTTGCTACCACAGCACCGATGGCTAAAACAGAACCTTCGGCGGCTACGATATGAAGAATTCCAGCAGATTCGGCAGGAAGTTCGAAAGTGGCTTTGTCTGATTCTAATTCACATAAAACTTCATCCATTTTCACAGCATCTCCTTCTTTTTTACTCCAAGCTGAAATGGTTACTTCCGTGATCGATTCACCAACGGCAGGAACTTTAATTTCAATAACTTGTGCGCTTGCATTTGACACAGGGGCAGGCGCAACTGGTGGAGCAGGAGCTTCAACTGGTACTGGCGCTTCTGCGGGTGCAGGAGTACTAACAACAGGTGCTGGTGTTGGCGTTGAAGTGGATGCTCCAACTGGTTCAATTGTACAAATAACAGCTCCAATTGGAAGTGTATCACCTTCTTTGGCAACGATTTTCAAGACTCCTTCTGCTTCAGCAGGAAGTTCAAAAGTGGCTTTGTCTGATTCTAATTCACACAAAACTTCGTCCATTTTTACTACATCGCCATCTTTCTTATTCCAAGTAGCGATAGTTACTTCGGTTATTGATTCGCCTACTGGCGGAACTTTCATTTCAATTGCCATATCTCAATGCTGGATTGTTTTTATCCTTTTGTAATGTATTTTAATAAAATATTTTTATGCAAACGCTCTTTCCATCAACTCAGCTTGCTCAATAACATGAACTTTCAAGAAACCTGTGGCTGGCGAAGCTGATTTTTTACGAGCTACTAAACTATCAAAAATTTTCCAACCAAATTCTCTAATTATAAACGACCAATATCCCATATTTTCTGGTTCTTCTTGTACCCATAAAACTTTAGCTTTTGGATATTTATCTAATTCTGCTTGTACTTTTTTGGCTGGGAAAGGATGTAATTGCTCTACTCGCACAATGGCTACGTCTGAACGTTTTTCTTTTTCTTGTTTTTCTTGCAAATCATAGAAAATTTTTCCAGAACATAATAATACTTTTTTTACTTTCTTTGCTTCTGCGTAAGTATCACCATAAACTTCTTGAAATGAGCCATCCATAAATTCTGAAATTGGCGACATTACTTTTGGATTACGGAATAATGATTTTGGCGACATTATGATTAAAGGCTTACGGAATCTCCAAGTTAATTGACGGCGTAAAGCATGGAAAATATTGGCTGGTGTTGTCAAATTTGCTACGATCATATTTTCCTCGGCCGCTAATTGTAAAAATCTTTCAGGACGTGCATTTGAATGTTCAGGTCCTTGTCCTTCGTAACCGTGCGGTAAAAGCATGACCAAACCATTCATTGTTCCCCATTTAGATTCTTGAGAAGCAATAAATTGGTCAATCATCGTTTGAGCACCGTTGGCAAAATCACCAAATTGTGCTTCCCAAATTACTAAAGTATCTGGATTGGCAAGCGCATATCCAAATTCAAAACCTAAAACCGCATACTCAGAAAGTAACGAATTATAGATTTGTAATTGTTCTTGGTCTGCTTGAATATGATTTAATGAAATGTATGATTCATTCGTATTTGCTTCGTGCAACACTGCATGACGGTGCGAGAATGTTCCTCTCTGCACATCTTGACCAGATACACGTACAGGATTTCCGTCAACCAATAACGAACCATACGCCAAAGCCTCGGCAGTTGCCCAGTTTAATGAACCATTTTCAAAATAAGCTTTTCTATCGGCTAATACTTTTTCAATTTGTTTTAAGGCGGCAAAACCTTCTGGTAATTTTGAAAGTGCAATGGCAATTTTATCAATTGATTCTTTTGAAATGCCCGTTTTAGGAGAATTTTCAAAATCACCGTCTTGTGCATAACGTAATTCAGCCCAACGATTATCCAATTTTAAGGGATGATATTCTGGACGAATTTTTTGTTTAATCAAATCTAAACGAGCTTGTAATTCTGCTTTAAATTCAGAATCCATTTCACCCGCTAATTTTGCGTCAATATCTCCACGAGCAATCAATTTTTGATTATATAACTCTCTTGGATTCAAGTGGTTAGTAATATTGGCGTATAAAGTTGGTTGGGTAAATCGTGGTTCATCAGACTCATTGTGTCCGTTTCTACGATAACAAACCATGTCAATAAACACATCACGATTGAATTGCTGACGGAATTCTGCTGCCATTTTCGAAACAAAAACAACTGCTTCTGGATCATCACCGTTTACGTGGAAAACGGGCGCATCAATAATTTTGGCAACGTCTGTACAATAAATTGCTGAACGAGCATCTTCAAAATCTGTGGTGAAACCTACTTGATTATTAATGACAAAATGGATTGTTCCACCTACTTCATAACCTTTTAACTTCGCCATTTGGGTCACTTCATACACAATTCCTTGTCCCGCCACAGCCGCATCTCCGTGAATTAATATTGGAAGAATTTTGTCGTAATCACCTTCATAATGCGCATCAGCTCTGGCTCTACAAAAACCAATTACCAAAGGATTTACAGCCTCTAAGTGCGAAGGATTTGGCGCTAATTTCATCGACACTTCAGCTCCTGATGGAGTGATGTGTTTTGAAGAATAACCCAAATGATATTTTACGTCACCATCGCCATGAATTTGGTCGGGAAGATTGCCTTCGAAACCGTCAAAAATAGCATCATACGATTTGTGCATGATGTTGGCAAGTACGTTCAAACGGCCACGGTGAGCCATTCCAATCATCACTTCTTGAACACCTAAATCAGCTGACCGATTCACGATAGCATCAAGGGCTGGAATGGTAGTTTCGCCACCTTCCAAACCGAATCTTTTTTGACCCAAATATTTAGTACCCAAGAAGTTCTCAAAAACTACAGCTTCATTGAGTTTCTCTAAAATCTGTTTCTTTTCCGCAATAGAAGGATTGAAAGCCAGAGCTTCTTTTTCAATTTTTGCTCGTAACCATTCCTTCACTTCTGGCTCACGAATGTACATATATTCAAAGCCAACTGAGCCAGCATATATTGTATTAAGTGATTCAAGAATTTTACGCAAAGACACGGCCCCAATTCCTAAAAAAACACCCGCTTGAAATTCCGTATCCAAATCAGCCTCTGAAAGTGCATAATCTTTCAAATCTAACCTCGGACGACGGTCTTTTCGATCACGAATAGGATTGGTTTTTGCCAATAAATGTCCACGAGAACGAAAGGCTTTGATAAGACTAATGACCGCCATTTCTTTTTGAATCATCGAAGAATCAACCAGAGAAGTGGTAGTTGCTTTCGACTGACCATTTGAAACTCCATCTGAGCCATTCCAAGCGGCATGAAAGTCGAAGCCTTTAAAGAAGTTTTGCCAGCTAATATCTACTGAATTTGAATCTTGCAAATACGATTCGTAGAGGTCGGAAATCGCTGCTGTATCGGCGTTGGCAATATATGAAAATTGATCCATTATAAATTTTACGTAAATCGTTGTGTTTGTAAGTCAGATTTTACGTTTTGATTTCAAAAATGATTACAGATGGCAAAGTTAAGCTATGCTTACAAAATAAAGTGCCTTTTTTATTTGTTTTTTAGTATTAATTGCCAAATTTATATAGCTTATAAAATACGACTTTGAAAAGATTTGATTTCTTTGCAAAATACAAATGAAACTTTGTTCGTTGCTCTTATTTAGCAATTACCTCAAAATTCAGTAACTGTGAAAACTTTACTTTTATTCATATTCTTATTTTTTTCAAAATCTTTCAAAGAAAAAGAAGGTGATATTCAGTTTACAAAAGCCTACGAATTTGTCAATAAATTCGCCAAAAATGATGTTTCGTTGGCGGTTTGTCAGCATAATAACAAAACCAAAAAGGTTATCGTTTCCCCTCAACAAATCCCTTTTAGTTTAGTGAACGTAACGTGTAATTTTATCCAAAAGCGATATAAAAAAGAAGCCATGTCATGTTCGCAAATCAACATGAAAGAAGGTAGATTGATTCAAATTTCTTCCGATTCTGTTTATAAAGTAACTTCCACCGTCAAACCAATTCCGTTCAATCAAAGCGTGATGTACGAAAAAGCTCATGAACCTGAAATTGGCTATGTGACGATGTTTTCGGATGTCTATAAAAACTGCGTGATGATTGAATTACGTTATTTTTGCAACGATTCAACGGGAAATCCTTGGGGGAAAAAAGCCATGATTTTTTTGGTTGAATTTGATGCCAAGAATGAAATTAAAACGGTGTATCAAAATGAAAAGATGTATCGGTAAATGTCAGGAGAAAGGGAGAGAAGAAGGCAGGAGAAAGTGATATCGAAGGTGATAATTTATAATAGATTACTATTTTTCTCGCTCCCTTGCTGCTTTTTTCCTGTTTCCTTTTTAACAACCATATTATAAAACTTAATTTCAGGATTCATTTCATTCAATAAAATTGCTTCTTGTAATATTTCCATAAAAGCTTCTTCTTTTTCTTCATAATCCGCCAAACTTGTAAAGGTAATTCCTTTAATTAATTTACGAGCTTTGGCGTCTAAAAGTCCAGATTCATTGCTCAAATGAAAACCCTTGGCAAAGCAAACTTCCAAGCCTTTTGTTTTCTTGGAAACACTCAGATAACATAGATAATCAAAACAATAAAAAAAAGGCAAACTCCAAGATATTTGCTCACGAATATTGGGATGAGCAAGCATAATAACCTTGCGGATTTGTACAAGAAGAGGTTGTAATGATTTATCTTTACTTTCAATATAATCGTCGATATCAAAATATTTAGGCATAGGTATTGATTGATTAAGCTTTTAAAATATCCTTAAATATGACTGCAAAATTCTCAAATTTCAAAACCATACTTTTCCTTTTCCTACTAACACAATACGAAACGAATGCCCAAGGAATTCAATGGCAAACGGGCAGTTTTGAAAGTGTTTTGAATAAAGCAAAAGTCCAAAAAAAACTTATCTACGTAGATATTTATACGACTTGGTGTACACCCTGCAAACAAATGGATGCGGAGGTTTTTACGAATGCGAATGTAGGAAAAATATTTAATGAAAATTTTATCAATTATAAAATTGATGGCGAAAAGGGCGAAGGAAAAGATTTGGTAGAATATTTTGAATTAGATTCTTATCCAACGTCAATGTTTATTGATGCAGAATGGAATATAATTCAAAAATTGGAAGGCTTCCGCCCCGTTGAAAGACTGTTGGAATCAGCCGAAAAAATGAAGGAGCGCAGTAAAATAAGTGGATCGGATGATGACTTGGAACAGGCTTATTTGAAAGGTGGGAGAGATGCTCCGTTTTTATTGGAATATATCAAAGTCAGACAGCTCCAAAAAATTGATAATGGCGTTATTTTAGACGAATATTTATCAAAATTATCAGCCCAAGAATTAACTACTGAAACAACGCTGAAACTTATTATCGAAAATGTGTCTCAATTGCGTGGTAAGGCATTCGACTATTTAATGAGCCGTAAAAATGAACCCGTAATTGAACGGAAAATTAAAGGAATTATTTCTCAAAATCTTACGAGAGCTGGGAATCAAAAAAATGAAAAATTATTAATGGAAGTATTAGCTACCAATGGTCGTTTAAGCAGAACTTTTGCCGAAGCGAATGAATGGAATACAGAGGCAAAAATGAATTATTTTATGCTCACCAACCAAGCGAATAAGTTCTTTACCACGGCTGATTTTTTTATGGATACTTACTTTTTGAAAAAGGATTTATCTCCGATTAAAAACCAACCCGATTTACGAGAAATTTATACGCAAAAGTTAAGAAGAGCGTCAAAATTTGTATTGGATCATTATACTGAACGTGAAAAGTTAGAAAAAGCAGTTGTTTGGGCAAAAAAATCGTTGGAAATCGAAGAAAAGTCCGCTAATAATGAGATTTATTCCAGACTTTTGTTTACTTTGGGGAATAAAATTGAGGCTATCAAGCTGATGAAGAGAGCTTTAGTATTAGCAAAGCAGGAAAAAGCCGAAAGTAGTCAGCTTGAATTTTTAACCCATGAATTAATAAAAATGCAACGATAATTCTGCAGTTTAACGTAGAGCGTTATCAGCCGATAAAATGTGTTCAAATTACCAAATTAATCAAAATTGGTATCTTTTTTGTAATTATGTTGGTTTAAATAGATTGTTTTACCGCCAAAAACTTCGCCCATGAATTCATCAAACCCATTTAGAAAAAATGAAAAGATTTTACTTGTCACTGATCTGTCTGATTGTCAGTATGTTGGCTATAAATTTGACCTTTTCACAAGGAATTAATTTCCGACAAGATGATTGGCAAAATGTTCTGATGCAAGCGAAAGCTCAGAAAAAATTAATCTTTGTTGACATCTACACTGTCTGGTGTGGCCCCTGCAAGGAAATGGACAAAAAGACATTTACGGATGTTTCGGTTGGCGACAAATTTAATGCCAGATTCATCAATTACAAGGTTGATGCAGAAAAAGGCTTTGGGATAAATCTGGCAAAACGCTATAATGTTACGTCCTATCCAACAGTCCTATTTGTTGATGCTTCTGAAAATATCATGCTTAAACAGGAGGGACTTTTAAGAGCTTCCGACCTAATAAAAGAAGCGGATATCGTTTTGAATAATCAAACTAATGCTAAACCTCGTTGGGCATTAGAGAAATTGTATAATGAAGGTCGTAGAGATTCTGAGTTTTTAGCTGAATTTATTTCTGTGAATTCATTATTTACGATTGACAACAGAGATTTGGTTGAAGATTATATAAAATCACTAACTCCCATTCAATATTCATCTGATAAAACCCTTCGAATTATTGTCAATAATGGTTTTAAAATTGATGGTAAAGCTTTCGATTTATTGTTGAAATTTCGTGAAAAAGCGGAAAGCCTATTTGAAGGGGGTATTGAAAAAGTTAACAGATCATTCTCTCAAAGTATTAATGAAGTGTTTAGCGATGCTTTAAAAGCTAAAAATCAGACATTGTTTGATAAGGCATTAGCGGCTAATTTGAAGGCCCTTCCCAATACAGCCGACCGTGTAAATGATAAAAATAAATTGGCGTTTTATTTAGCCCTGAAGGACGTTAATAAGTTCTCGGAAGCGGCAGAACAATATCTTGACCAGTACGTAATGTTTGTGCAGATTGAAAGTATTCGTAAACAAGATTTGTGGGAATACGAGAAAATTATGCAGAATTATAAGTTAGGTATTCGTGATTCGGTGGGCGCAGGAGCAGCGATGTATCAAAACTTGAAAGTGAATGCTAAAAATACCATGGCTCGTTTGACTTCGGCAGAATTGAACGAAGTGGTAAAAGCATTTTATGACCAAGTGGAGGATAAAGCAAAATTAATGAAAGCAACAGAATGGGCAAAACGTTCATTAGAGTTAGTTGAAACGCCCGATGGTTATCATTCTTACGCACAATTGATGTTGAAGTTAGGAGATAGACAAATGGCCATGGATATTGAACAAAAGGCTTACGATATTGCGATTCGAGAGAAATTGGATACGCAGAAGTTTACAGCGGCTTTGGAGAAAATGAGATAGATAATTGATAATTATAAATTGGCAATTGATAATAAAAATGGTCTTTGAAATTTGTTTCAAAGACCATTTTTACTATCAATATCTTTATTCCGTTTCCAAAAGCAACTTCCCGAAATTCTTTCCAGAAAACAACATCATTAAAGTCGGCAAGAAATTTTTGATACCTTTTTCGATATGTACTTTTGAATGAAGTTTTCCTTCTTTAATCCAACCTGCCATTTCAACCGCCGCTTTTCCGTAGTTGGCTGCATTGTCAAAAACAACGATTCCTTCCATTTTGGCACGATTTACCAATAATGAAAGGTAGTTTGCGGGGCCATTTACGGGTTCGGTATTATTGTATTGTGAGATTGCTCCACAGATAACAATTCTGGCTCTCAATCGGATCTGTCCTAAAACAATATCCAAAATCTCACCACCCACATTGTCAAAATAAACATCAATTCCTTCTGGGCAAGCAACTCGAAGGGCTTTTCTAACGTCTTCAGTTTTATAATTTATACAGGCATCGAAGCCTAATTCATTCACACAATAATCGCATTTTTCTTGGTCGCCCGCAATACCAACAACTTTGCAACCTTTGATTTTAGCAATCTGTCCAACCACACTTCCTACCGCTCCCGATGCTCCCGAAACCACGACTGTTTCGCCTTCTTTAGGCATTCCAGTATTCAAAAGGCCAAAATAAGCGGTCAAGCCCGGCATTCCTAATGTTGCCATGTAAGTTGTCAAAGGAGCAATATTTGTGTCCACTTTTACCAAATCTTTACCCGTTGAAACGCCAAATTCTTGAACGCCCCAGCCGCCAGTTACGTAATCGCCAATGGCAAAATCGGGATTATTTGATTCCACAATTTGTCCTGCCGTACCTGCTCTGAAAACTTCCCCAATTTGAATGGGTTTGATGTAAGATTTTGCATCATTCATCCAACCACGCATAGCAGGGTCGAGGGAAATGTATTTTGTTTTGATGAGAACTTCGTCTTCCTGAATCGTTGGAATGGCAGTTTCTTCGATAGAAAAATCGCTGTCTTTTGGGTTTCCCACGGGACGAGCCGCTAATTTTATTTGTGTATTTGTCATGTTTTGGGAGTTATAAATTATGAATTATAAATTATGAGTTATGAATTATAAATGAGTTAATTCATTCGAGAATTC
>JBBAKY010000023.1:0-36225 GCA_040403295.1 Arcicella sp. | reverse complement strand
TAATGCATTCTGTTATGAAGACTATGTAATAAGGTGAAACATCAAAAATCACATGCTAATGTGATCACCTATTATGTTTGTGGCGGGTAAAATATATAATTTTATTAATTCTTATTAAAGTCTAATTTTGGTGAGTTGATATTTTATATTTTCCACAAATGCCATCGTTTTCATAAATATTACATTTAAGGTTCTTAAAGCAATTCTACTTTGTTTACCACTTTTTGATAGTGCTAATGAAAACTGCAATTATTATATAGCAAATATTCTCTTCAATACTTAAATTGTGATAGTATGGTAGGTTGATTTTATGAATCTATTATCTGCGTTAAAACAGTAAGAAGGTTAAAAATAGAAAAATGAGGAGAAGGTTATTAGAAGGTACTACAAGAGGAAATATAATAGTGGTAGCTATCTAAGAATGGCATATAAAACCTTATGGCGGTAAGGTTCTGGTATTCATCTACTTAAGCAACTCTATGTTGCTGATTTTGAATTGACTCCTGATAAGAAAATGTTCTCAACATTCCGATTTTAATTTTCTTTTTCAGGGCTGCGGTCTCAGACTTGTAAGTGTTGTGACCTTTTAGTAATTCTTCGGCGATATTCGCCACTAACATATCAACAGAGTCGGATGTTAGCATGATTGGCATGTTTTTCATCGGCGGGATTTTTGGTGGTTATGAATAATATGCTATAATATTTTCACAAATATAATAATCAACTTAATAGCTTCATAATCAAGATGGTAATAGAACATGAAAGTCATTAAATAAGTTTATAAATTGTTATTGAATATACGTAAATTTGCATAAAATTTCAATAAAGAGTATTTATAATGGCTTAAAAATACTCTTTATTTTACTTTAGTATGTACTTATCATGGTAGATTTAGTGATTTTTTGAAACTAATTATTTTTTATTTCACCTTTACCAAATATTTTCCCATCGCTCCACCTTTCAACATCAAGTCTAATTTCTTTGGGACTTCTTCCAAGGTAATTTCAGTAACCAATAATTCTAAATCAACGGGTTTGTAATCTGTGGCTAATTTTTGCCAAATTTGTTTCCGTAAAGGCATCGGACATTCAGCTGAATCGATCCCGAATAAAGAATTACCTCGAAGGATAAAAGGCAATACGGACGTAGGTAAATCAGATGAGGCTACTAAACCACAAATGGCCGCTGCTCCGCTGTAATTTAATGATTTTAATGCCGTTGCCAAAATGTTTCCACCCACAGTATCTACCACGCCCGCATAAACTGATTTTAACAATGGACGCCCAGATTTATCATCCAGAGCTTCCCTCGATATAATTTCATTAGCTCCAACTTTACTTAAAAACTCATGAGCTTCAGGTTTTCCAGTAACGGCTGTTATTTCAAAACCTAATTTTTTTAACATCGCAACGGCCAAAATTCCCACACCACCCGTCGAACCCGTTACTAAAACTTTTCCTTTTTCGGGAGATAATCCATTGTTAATCAAAGCATTTATACACATTGCTGCCGTAAATCCAGCCGTTCCGTTTATCATTGCCTCACGCATAGACAAGCCAGTAGGCATAGCCACAACCCAACGAGCAGGCACACGGATATACTCAGATAATCCACCAGAAGTATTCATACCCAAATCATAACTTGTAACGATAACTTCATCGCCCACTTTAAAATCAGATGATTCACTGGCTTCAACAAATCCTGCGGCATCAATACCTGGCGTGTGTGGGTAATTGCGAGTAACGCCTTTATTACCAACTGAAGATAACGCATCTTTATAATTTAGAGCGGAGTAATGCACCCGAACTAAGACTTCTCCCGATGGTAAATCTGAAATCTGGCGTTGAATTATTTCCCTTAAATACTGTTTCTCGACATTTTCTGTAATTTGAAGGGCTTTGAAATTTGTGTTTTCCATGTTGATATTTTCTAAAAGATGTTAAACCATTTGTCTTTCAAGATTGAAATTCTTTGTTTTGTTATGAACGTTAAACTTATCCCAAAAGCATGAAAAAAGCAATTTTACTCACCTTAATATTTTAAAAGTTGATTTTATAAATTAAAAAAAACTTCAGGAGAGACGATTGATAAGATTTATAAGGGAGATAAAGTTACGCAGGATTTTATAGATTAGTTGGTTAAGAATTAAGATTTAAAAGGAGAAAAGCCCTAATTAGATTTAGGGCTTTTTAATTAATTCTATTCTGATAAAAACGGATACTTATAATCAACTGGCGATACTAAAGTTTCTTTAATAGTTCTGGGAGAAACCCAACGTAGAAGATTCAACATTGAACCGGCTTTGTCGTTTGTACCTGATGCTCTTGCTCCTCCAAATGGTTGTTGACCTACTACTGCTCCCGTTGGTTTATCATTTATGTAAAAATTACCTGCGGCATTGACCAACTTTTTATTGGCTATATCCAAAGCGTAACGGTCTTGAGCAAAAATGGCTCCTGTCAAAGCATATTCAGACGTTGAGTTTACGATGTCTAAGGTTTCTTCGTACTTATTTTCATCGTAAACATAAATCGTCAAGACTGGTCCAAAGATTTCTTCGCACATCGTTTTGTAGTACGGGTCTTGCGTCAGAATGATGGTTGGTTCAATAAAATATCCTTTTGATTTATCGTAATTTCCGCCTGCAAAAACCTCCGCTTTTTCTGAATGTTTAGCTTCTTCGACATAATTGGCGATTTTATCAAAGGCTTTTTCATCAATTACGGCATTTACGAAATTTGAAAATTCTTCTACTCCGCCCATTTTTATCTCCTGCAAAAATGCTTTTACATATCCAGAAGTTTCTTCCCAAAGGTTTTGCGGAATATAAGCACGGGAAGCCGCTGAACACTTTTGTCCTTGATATTCAAATGCTCCTCTTACCAAACCCACGGCAAGTGCTTTTGGGTCGGCAGATTTATGAGCCACAATAAAATCTTTTCCACCCGTTTCACCCACAATTCTTGGGTATGATTTATAGAGATGAATGTTAGCGCCAATGGTGGTCCAAATATATTGAAAAACTTTCGTACTTCCCGTAAAATGGACACCCGCAAATTGAGGATGCTTGAAAACAATATCACCCGTCATGGGTCCATCGGTGTATATTAAGTTAATTACGCCATCTGGCAAACCTGCTTCTTTTAAGATTTTCATCAAAATATTGGCCGAGAAAATTTGTTGAGGCGACGGTTTCCATACCACAACATTGCCCATCAATGCCGCTGAAGCAGGTAAATTTCCAGCAATTGCGGTAAAGTTGAAAGGCGTTATGGCAAATACAAATCCTTCTAATGGACGATATTCGAGGCGATTCCAAACTCCCTCCGATGATTCAGGTTGTTGGGAGTAAATCTGAGCGGCAAAATGAGCATTGAATCTCAAAAAATCTATCCATTCGCAGGCGGAATCAATTTCTGCTTGATACGCATTTTTTGATTGCCCCAACATCGTAGAAGCATTTAAGTCCATCCGATATTTTGTAGCAGATAAATCAGCAGCTTTTAGAAAAATAGAAACCCTATTTTCCCAAGGCAAATTTGCCCATTGTTCACGAGCTTTGAGCGCCGATTCGATGGCTTGATTTACGTGCGAATCATCGCCTTCGTGGTAATATCCAAGAATATGTTGATGGTCGTGCGGACAAGTGAGCGGTTTTAAATTATCAGTTTTTACTTCCTCCGAACCAATATACATCGGTACATTAGCGATTTGACTACGCATTTCTGCCAATTTAACTTTCAGCGCTCCACGTTGAGGCGTATTAGGTGCGTAAGAATTAATTGGCTCGTTTTGAGGTTTCGGTACGTTAAAGAATCCTGTTGACATTTGATGAAGTGTTTTTGTTTGGTGCAAAATTAATCAAATTGTCTGAAAATTTTACAAAGGCAGTTAATCAAAGGAAAAGCCGATAGTAGAATTTTAAAGATTTACAATTCAAAATAAGGAAATATCTTATCCAACGTTTTGTGCCATTGTTGGTGTTCCAAGTTGGCCTGCTGTTGTTGGAGTTTTCTCCAACAACACTTGCGAAAGCAAAAACCCAAATAAGCAAGTATTTGATTAACAATGAATTATCTATAAATTAACAGTCTTCTAAATAATGAGTTAAAAATCCAAAATCATCAATCCCTGTCTCATAAAACCGAGAGGATGAAAACCAATAATCCTCTGGTGTTTGAGCTAATTTCCACTTTTCTTGTAAAGGATTAGCATGGATGTAGCAGTTCGCCGCCCGATTCAACTTCTGAGACACTATTTTGCGAGAATACAAATCTACACTCAAAGGGTTACGTTCCCAAAATTGATATTTACGGTTTTTCAAATCGACTTCAAAATGTGGCAATACCTGTGGATGATTTTCCGTCAAGTCAAATTTAATCATTTGGGCGGTGTATTTTAAGAAATCTCTTTGGACATCTTCTAATTTGTGCTTTTCGTTTATTTTCCACATGATGTGAATATGATTGGGCATATCTACGAAGCCATAAATCTTTACTCTTTCATTTTCGACTAAAAATTTTAAACTGTCGATAATGACTTGTTTGTATTTGTCGGGTTCTAATAGCTTTTTCCACCATAGATTTGTGGCGGTGAAAAATTATATAAAGTACTGATTCATAATTGTTTATATATTTGTGCGGTTGCTGTCGCTCGTGTTGCTGGAGAAAACTCCAACAACGGCGGGGAATTAAATCAAAGGAGAGGTCGATAGTAGAATTTTAAAGATTTACAACTCAAAATAAGGAAATATTTTATCCAAAGTTTTGGCATCTAATAATTTAATGGGTTCAAAATCTTTTTTTGAGGTAAAATTACCGTGTTGTTGTCGGTAAGCAATAACAGATTTTGCTACGTAGGGACGAATGTAAAGGTGTTTAAACTCTTCAGCGGTTACTTCGTTAATTTTTATTTTTTTGAGCGAAGGATTTTTGATGGTTGCGAATTTTAATATCTCGTCCACTACGATTGAATCTAAGCCAAAAACTTCTTTTACTTGATTTTCAGAATAAAAACCACCAACCATGTCTCGATATTTAATAATTCGGGCGGATAATTTTGAGCCAATTCCTTTCAATTTTTTCAAATCGTTAGTATCCGCTCGGTTCAAATCAAAAGCGACTGGTTTGAAAGATTCTTTGTTCAAGACGGTTGTGGAGGTTTTGAATTCAGGATTTATTTCGGTTTTGGGAAATGAAGTAAATCCTCCATTGGCTGATTTTTCTGGAAGGGTGATATATGGTTCTAATTTTGCATAAAGGTCAGTTGGGAAATCATAAATTCTTTGAAGATCTTCTTTCTTACGAAATTGTCCACCTTTAGTTCGGTAATTAATAATTCGTTTTGCCATCCATTTAGCAATTCCCAATTCTTCTAATTGTGCTTCGGATGCTTGATTTGGGTCGAATGGAGATAATTTTATGGGTTTCGTAGGTGCATTTTCCGAATCATATTTTTCGTATTTATTGGCGTAATGGTCTTGAAAAGCTTCTTTTTTATCGGATTCTTTCACTTCTATTTTTGCCATTAATTCCTCCACACGTTTAGGGTCGATGGTTTTAGAAGTTCGTGGATTATCAGGAAGAAAATCGAAAATGAAAACTGAAATAATCAAGACCACAATTAAGAATATCATGAACATAAATCCTTTTATTTCGGTCTGATTGAAGGCGAAGTAATCTCGTAGATAAAATTTGATTTTTTTGAACATCGTAGTTTTTAGAATTATTAGTGTATTTGACTTATTTTTGTGATATTAAATTAGTGGATTTACCGTTAATTCGCAAATGTATATGGAACGCAGATGAGGCAGATGCTTCGCAATGCAGATTTTCGCAGATTTTTATTTTGACCATTTTTAATTTTTAAAATAAATAGAATTGTTTATTTGATTGTGAAAATTAAGAAAATTCCATATTAAAAAAAATCTGCTTTGCCGAAGGCATCTGCGGCATCTGCGTTCCAAAACACAATTCCAAGTTTGAAAGTTTATGATACTTTATAGCACCAATCATCAAAGTCCTGATGTTTCGTTGGAAGAGGCAGTTTTTAGAGGATTGCCACCTGACAATGGTTTGTATATGCCTCATGTCATTCCGACTTTGCCAGCTTCTTTTTTCGAGAATATTGACAAAATGTCGATTACTGACATTGCTTTTGAAGTATCGAAGGCATTATTGAGCGACGATATTTCGGATGATGATTTGAAAATGATTGTCGAACGAGCCATTAATTTTGATGCTCCTTTGGTTGAAATTGAAGAAAATACTTTCATTTTGGAATTATTCCACGGACCTTCGATGGCTTTCAAAGACTTTGGAGCAAGATTTATGGCTTCCTTGATGTCATTTTTCTTACAAAAATCTCAAAAAGATATTCACATTCTCGTAGCAACTTCGGGCGATACAGGCGGAGCCGTTGCCCAAGGTTTTTATAAAACCCCTGGCATTAAGGTCACGATTTTATACCCCACTGGAAAAGTTTCGGATATTCAAGAAAAGCAGTTGACCACTTTGGGCGAAAATGTTACGGCTTTGGAAGTTGATGGTACTTTTGATGATTGTCAAGCTTTGGTGAAAGCGGCCTTTTTGGATAAAGAGTTATCTTCAAAATTCAATTTGGCATCGGCAAACTCTATCAATATCAGTCGTCTAATTCCTCAATCGTTTTATTACTTTAGCGCTTTTGCTGAATTGAAACGTCAAGGAAATACCAAACCTGTAGTATTTTGCGTACCGAGTGGCAATTTTGGTAATTTATCGGCAGGGTTAATTGCCCAGCGAATGGGTTTACCTGTGAAAATGTTTGTGGCAGCAACCAATGTAAATAACGTTGTACCAAAATATTTAGAGAGCGGTAAGTACGATCCTGTGACTTCAAAAGAAACCATATCAAATGCAATGGATGTTGGAAATCCTTCCAATTTCATTCGCATGCGTTTGTTGGCGGGTGATGCTCATGAGCAAGTAGTTACGCACATTACAGGAGATTTTAGTGATGATATTGACACTCGCAAAGCCATGAAAGATGTTTTTGATCGCACAGGCTACGTGATGTGTCCGCATACTGCTGTGGCATATTTAGGTTTAAAATCTTATACGGATACCTTGAATGAAGAAGTGGCTGGTGTGGTACTTTCAACGGCTCATTACGCCAAATTTTTGGATGTCGTTGAAGATACTTTGGGAACGAAGGTTGATGTTCCAGAACGTTTATCGGCTTTGTTATCGAAAGAGAAAGTTGCTATTCCGATGAGTAAGGAGTTTGTTGATTTTAAAAGATATTTTTTATCGTAGCATAATTTAAAAGCCTCTAAATTTTAAATTTAGAGGCTTTTAAAATTCTACTCGTACATCCCTTCAATTAATTCTTTATATTTTCCATGAATAATTTTTCTTTTCAATTTTAAGGTTGGCGTTAATTCTCCGCTATCAATCGTGAAAAGTTTTGGTAGTAATTCTACTTTTTTAACTTGTTCATATTGCGCAATGTCTTTCATTAAGCCTTTTACTTCTTCATTAAATTTATCTTTAACTTTCTGATTTTTTACAATTTGTGTATCATCAGAATATTCAATTCCATTTCTCGAACACCATTCTTTCAAAGCATTAAAATCTGGAATTAACAAGGCCGATGGAAATTTCTGTCCCTCGCCTACTACAATGGCTTGTTCAATCAACATTGACTCTTTTAGCTTATTTTCTACCAATTGTGGTGCCACATATTTTCCTCCCGACGTTTTAAAAATTTCTTTTTTTCTATCGGTAATTTTCAAATATCTACCTTCCGATAATTCACCAATATCTCCCGTATGAAACCATCCTTCTGAGTCGATTGCCTCCTTTGTCGCTTGTGGTTTTTTGTAGTACCCTTTCATAATAGACGGCCCTTTCACACAAATTTCACCATCTTCTGCAATTTTTAGTTCAATATTTGGCAACACCGTTCCCACACAACCCACTCTAAAATCATCCAAGATACTACTTGAAATTACGGGTGACGTCTCTGTCAATCCATAACCTTCCACAATTGGAATTCCTGCTGCCCAAAATATTCTTGAAAGTCTTGGTTGGAGCGCTGCCGAACCAGAAGCGATCAGTTTAATATTTCCGCCTAATGCTTCTTGCCATTTACTAAAAATAAGTTTTCTTGCAATTTTCAACTGTGCATCATACCACCACCCCATCGGTTTCATAGGGTCGTATTTTAGTCCTAAATTTAATGCCCAGAAAAATAATTGTTTTTTGATACCCGATAATTCGTACCCTTTTGCTACTATTTTATCGTAAACTTTTTCTAAAAGACGGGGAACGGTTGCAAAAACATGCGGTTTAATTTCTCTTAAATTATCCGCAATGGTTTCCATACTCTCGGCATAATAAACCGAAACGCCATAGTACATATAAACATACACATCCATTCGCTCGTAGATATGACACAATGGGAGAAAACTCAAAGCTCTTTCATCCGCAAGTAAGGGTAATGATTTTGCTGTAACAATGCCATCAATATTTGAAATGATGTTATCATGGGTTAGCATTACGCCTTTGGGCTGTCCTGTTGTTCCTGATGTATAAATTAATGTTAATAAATCATCTGGTTCAACTGCTGCTTTAAAAGGTTCTAATTGTGCTATATTTTCTCCTTTGGCTAAATCAGTTACTTCTTCCCAATATTTTGCACCATCCACTTTATCGAAAGTATAAATACCTTGAATTCCTTCCAAAGTTTTAGTTGCTTCCAGAACTTTGGTCAATAAATCTTTACCAGAAACGAAGATAAATTTCACCTCCGCATCATTAAAGATGTATTTATAATCTTCAATTGTAATTGTTGGATACATTGGTACTGAGACCGCTCCTAATTGTTGTATTCCTAATTCAATAAAATTCCATTCGGGGCGATTGGGGGATATAATAGCAATTTTATCATCTCTTTTTACGCCTAATTTCATTAAACCTAAACTTACCTTATTTACTACTTCGATTACTTCACTCGCACTATATTTTTTCCACTCTCCATTTACTTTATTCGCAAAAGTGTCATTTTTATTTACTGTTAAAACACAGTTAGGCAGTAAATCAAATACACGGGTTATGTTTGGGTTATTTTTCATAAAATGACTTTATAATTGTTGATTAGCTTTATCTTTTAAAAATACAATTTTTAGTTTTTTTTATTCTAAAACTATTCAACAAATATAGATACGTTTCCTTGAATTGAGATAGTATGCAAGCAGAATTATTTTATTATTTATCAATAAAAAAGCCCAAAGAAATTTGGGCTTGGTACTAATTTTCTTCTTCGTTTAGTATTTTAATAATCTCTTTACGTCCGTCAGAGAATATGTAAGTTACATTTAATTCGTCTCTCTCTTCCTCTTCATTCATAATATAAGTTCCGTTATTGGTTGGTTTATCATCAATGAATCTGCCTTCGTATCGTTCTCCATTTGGAAAGTAATAAATCCCACTTCCGCATCTTTTACCAATTACATATTCACCAACGTACATTTTTTGTCCATTGGCATAATAGTGCGTTCCGAAACCATCTCTCTTTCCGTTTCTCCATTGTCCTTTATAGCTTCCTTGGGTTGGATGTATATAAATTCCGCTACCATTGGCACAATCTCCCGTAACACATCCTGTTCTTGAAACTGATGTAGTGGTAGTGGTACTACCTAATTCAATATCTCTTTCCATAACCTGACTTTGTTTTTGTGGATATCTTGTATCATCTTTAACGATTACTCGACTTTCTTCAGCCCGATTTGTTTCTGGTATTTTGTTTACTTCTGGTTGAATGGGTCTTGTTTGTGTTTTTTGAGGAATTGCTGAAATCCGTGGGTGCATATTTTCTGCTTCATTCCATCCTTTTTGAATTGCTACCAATCTCTGCGATTGCGGAGGATGCGTTGAGGTGACAAATTCGCCCTGAAAATGTTTCATGGCTTCTTGTGACTGTGAAAGGTTTGCTCCCATTTCGTGCAACCAAAATCCCGAGAAATAATCGGCTTCTAATTCTTTTTCGGGACGACTTCCCGTTCCATCAATCGTGTGAAAATTAGCATGATGTCCAATTTCATGGGCTAATATTGAAATGGCTCCCCAGTCTGTGTGCGTTGTTTCTTCGACTCTACTCAAAAATGCTTTGTCATAAATAATAAATGGCTGACCTTCAATGACGGTAGCAAAACAATTATCGGTATTTGAACATTGCATTACTTTAAATTTGGAACTGACTTGCCCCATTTTCTTGGCAAATTGCACAATTACTTGTTCAGCGTGACTATCTGAAACAAAACCTTGCATTTGTGGACAAATCTCTTGCGGAGAAATATTTCTTCCAAAATAATTACAAGCAAAATTAATTTTTCTGTTATTTTGTTGGCTAAGTGACTGGTTTATCAACAATACAGTGAATACTACTACTAATAGTTGGGTTTTCATGTGGATAAAATTACTTGAATGTGGATAATTTCGATATGGTCGATGTGATTTTTTACAAGTAAATTTTTATCATGAAGCTGGGTGGGAAGTTAGGAAAATGTTCACAAAAAAAACCGCAAGTTTTAAAAACCTGCGGTTTGATATTATTACGAAAATGATAATTAATTTATTGTATCGCCTCTTAAATTTCTAAATCTTTTTCTGGCATCCGCTCCATAAATACTTCCAGGATATTTTATTAATAACTCTTGGTATAATTTCATGGCTTTTGCGGGCTGATTTAGTTTCTCCTGATAGGTTTTCGCTAAGTTATAAGTCGCATCGTCTCCTTTCAATTCAATCGGAAATTTTTGAATAATTGTCTCTAAATCTTTTACTCCCTTTTCAGTATCTCCTTGTTTCAAAAACGTCATAGCCCGTAAATAAATAATTTCATCCTCTAATGGGTCCCCTTTAAATGTTTTTTCCATGGCATTCAAACTGGCAATTGCCTCATCATTTCGATGTTGAAAAAGTAATAATTCAACATTTGAATAAGCTTTCATGGCTTTCTCTGTACTATCAGCTCCCGTATTTTCCATGATTAACAAACTCAATTCCATGGCATCATTCGCAATTTCTCTGGTGGTTGCTTGTTTCAAAATATCCAACACCTCTTTTGATAATTCAAAATCTCCTCGGAAATAAGCCAATCTGGCATTTCTTAATTTCGCATCATATCCCAGCGGACTATCCTTTTCAGATTTTTCAACTTGTGAATAAATCAACGTAGCTTCCCATGGTTCAGATTTTAGTAAATAGACATCCCCTAAATCCAATTTACAACGGTCTATAAATTGTTGGTCACCGTTGGCCAATTTGATGGCATTTTCCAAAACGACAATGGCCGTATCTTTTTCATTCAAATAAAAAGCATATAAAAGTCCTTTACTTCTAACGGCTTCAAGGGTTTTCTGATTTGTTCCTAATTCTTCCAACATCTTAGAATACTCAGTTATCAACAATCTAATGTCTTCAGTGTTGATTGGATACACACTTTTTATCACTTCTTCCTTCGCATTTATCAACATTCGTCGCCAAAGTGGATAATTTTGACTTCTGGGATATTCTTTTACTAAATACTCAAAAATCTTCCCTGAATTCACGTAATCTTTATTTTGTTGTGCCAAAAACCCTAAATCTGTTACTTGAATTCCCTCTTTGCGGTAGCGTCTGTCCAATGCACGTGCTTGCACAAACGCTTTATAAAATTCTTTCTTTTGGATTAAATGCCAAATTAGCACTTCACTAAAATAAGATTGATCTGGATATTTTTGAACATCGGTGTAAAGTATTTTTTCTAATTGCTCAATTTCCTTTTCGTCTTTCAATTCATCTTGAAGGATTGACTGTACCATTTCTCGATTGTCAGTTAATAATCCAAACTTCAAGTACTCTTCTATCATTTGAGGAATTTTGCCTTGAATACGGTACAACTTTGCCAATTGCACGGCAAACCTATCGGGTGATTTACTTTGTTCTCTGACTTTCTCAATGGTTTGAACAGCCAAATCAAATTGTTGATTTTTTGAAAACTCATTTACCAATTCCATCATGGCTGTCTCATCCAACTTAACCTTGTCCATTGCGATGGCATATTGCCTTTGAGCTTCTTCGTTCTTATCAGCTATTTCTAATAGACGTGCATAGTCAGTAATGTACTTTGCATTGCCATCCGAATTTTTGATTTGCTTCTTCACAAATTTCTCTGCTTCATCAAATTCTTTTAATTTGATGAGTGTTTGCAAATATGGTTTGTGAATAACTTTTGCAGTTTCTTTATTTTTTGCCAATTTCTGAAAAACGGACTTTGCTTTTTCGTAATCTCCCGCCTTCATGTACTCCATTCCCAACTCTGCTTCTTGTGCGAAAGCGCCACACGAAAACATCATTAATCCGAAAAGTAAAAATTTTTTCCAAACACTTTTCAACATTACATTATAATAAATCATTATTTTTTATTTTTAAATTTTTCAAAAAAAAGAAAACTACTATCTCTATTATGCTGTGTATATGTGGATATAGTGTGTGGAACATATTTTTCACGTAACGATGTTTATTTTTTCATAGTTATCCACATTATTTATTGAGTTATCAACATACAAGTGTTTGATTTACAGATACTTTAAAAATTATTAACTATAATGTGTATAAGTATTGTCTATATATCAACGTCATCCACAATGACATTGTTGTCTGATAAGTATGTTGGTAATTAGCGATTATACCCAATAGTTATCCACAGCAATATAGACCTATTTTGATAATCCACAACGGCTCTAATTTTTTCCACAAATTTTATGGTCAAAAACCATACCTTATCCACGTATTTAGATCGTCAATTTGTCTTTTTAGCCAGGTTGTCCACATAAATTTAAGCTGAATTTGTATAAATTTAACTATTTGAATTTTTAGGGAAGATTATTATTAATTTGGTTTTTATGGAAATTGAAAAATTGGTTAACTTGTCCATATTAATGGTATTTATGGAAGTCGTTGTTCAAGAGACCGACTCTTATTTTTCATAAAAGCCAAAACCCTACAATCATTAATCAATTACAAAATCATACCCAGTCAGTTCAAAATTTTGTTTCAACTTAATCTTATCTGGCGTAAATTTGGTAACTTCTGGAACTTGATTTTTTTCTAAATCTCCCGCATCCCACTTACTATTTTGATTTTCATCAACTACTAATCTTATCAAATAAATTCCTGCTTTTACGAAGGCAAATTCATACTTCAATTTGTTGTCCATTTTTTGAATAACTTGGTATTGCTCATCCAATAATTCCACAAAAAAACCTTTTTTCTTTGGATTTTTAATTTCTCCACTAATTGTTCCATAATTTTCCGGGTCACGAATTGGATGCGTTGAAACAAATTTTTGCGTAGAGTCATTTTCTACGGAAATAAATGTTCCTTTTGGCATCTTTAATCTTACAAACTCTTTTGCCTTTTTCCCATCAATTTTTATTTTCATTTCCGTTTTTTCTGGATTCCACATAATATCCTTCTCCGTTACGGGTACTCGAACGAGCGTATCGTTCATAAATTCAATTTTATTCAAATCATAATTTTTGATGGGTTTCGTAAAAGTGAAAGTATAGCCTACCTCTTTTAAATCAATATCTTCACTATTTGAAGGTTTTGTTTTCATCGTAAACTCCTCTTTTACACCATCATTTTTCTTTGGTTTTTCCTTAAATTTGAATTTTTGGTCATGCGTAAAAACTCTATCCAATGAATCCGTTACTGAAATTTTTACTTTTAGCGTATCGGTATAGTTCTGATTTGTGTTGAAAATTCTAATACTTTTTGCTTCAGTTTGTTGATAAACTAAACTATCTTTTTTATCAGCAAAATTTATTTTAACATTTTTAATTCCTCTGTAATAATCAATATAGGCGTAATTTGATGTTGTTCTCGCTTTCAAGACTTTATTGGGTATTTTTTCCATTCTCGCCATGTTTATTTCTAAATTTTCCAGATTTGATTTCACTGTAATCGTATCTGTAATTATCCCCAAACTTTCTTTTGCTTCATCGTATAATAAATTATTATTGACATCGGTCACCGCATAAATTCGATATTTTCCCGCTGCCACATTTTCGATAGTAAATATTCCCGAACTATCCGTTTTCATAAAATAATACGGTTTTATTTTTTTAGGATTTAAAGTATCTGAATAAACGTACATTCCCACGCTCACATCCATTATCGGTTTATTCGTTAATGGATTTCTAACTTTTCCACTCACTTTCAATGAATCAATTATTTTTCCAGTACTAAAAACCAATTGAATATTTTTAGCCACATTTCTTTCATTCATATCCTTAAAGGTATTTCTGAAATTTAAGCTATAAGTTGTATTTTCCTTAAAAGGCTTATCGAAAGTCAATCTTGCTCCTTTTGGTAAAATCTTGGTTTCATAAGTTCCTTCCAAATTTGGCGTGATTGATAATTGTTGTTGAATATTATCGACACTTACATATTCATCAAATAAAATATCTATTTGTTTTCCATTAAAATTTCGTGATTGATTTGCGGGAATTATTTTAATAATTAATGGAGCAAGCGTATCTTTTTTTCCTCCTGTGGGTGCGACTATTTGAGCGCAACTCAATAGTATTTCGGCAATCATTAAACTCAGAAAACTTATCAATACAATGTGTTTTAATCTCATGTTAATATGTTAATAAACTGTGGACAATCAGACCATTTTTTTCGTGAAACAATTTCTGATTTATTAGATACTTCAAAATTGCTTAAAAATTTCGGTTTATAGAAATTTAAAACCTTTTACAAAATAAACCCTCGATAGTTGATAACTATTGAGGGTTGTTAATAAGTATGTGGATTGTGTTAATTCTTCTTAAATACATAAATCAAACCTGAATAATTCCCGTTATTCTTTCCCGCATCCAGATTAGATTTTAAGCCATCCATAAATGCTTTTAAGTAATTGATTTTACCCGTTTGATATTTTGTACTTAACATCGAAACATAAAAAGAATCAAATTTCATGGGTAAGGTTTTTTCTAATCGAAATCCTTTTTGTTCAAATATTTGCTTAATAGATTTTTGGGAAAAATGATACAAATGTCTTGGAACATCATAAGCCGCCCATTGTGCTTGATATATCTCCGCATCTTTCGATTCGTGGTTTGGAACGGCAATAATCAACGAACCATTTTTTGAAAGTCTTTCCTTTAACCAATCCACCGTTTCATTTAATAAGTGTACGTGTTCAAGCACGTGCCACATCGTGATTATATTAAAGTGCTCGTTTTGAAAAGACGACAAAATTTCTGTTTTAATCATAGCGGTATTGATTTCTTCCGCAATTTGTCTTGCTCCTGAATCTGGTTCGATGCCATTTACTTTCCAACCGTTTTCACGAGCTTCATTTAAAAACATACCCGTGCCACAGCCAACGTCCAATAATTTACCCTTTTGTGGATAAAGACTATTGATTAGATTTAATTTACCTTTCAAGGTATATTTTCTAACAGCGTGATAAATTTTCGCAATTAGTCCTTTTGAAGTATTCGTATGTGAAATATAAGATTCAGCCTTATAATACTCACCAATCTCGTTTTGATCAGGTCGTGGATTTGTAAACTTAAAACCACAAGATTTACAACTTACAATCTGAAATTTCTCTTGACTAACCGTATAATCTTGTACTTCTAAATATTTTTCAAAGGTATTATTATGACAAACGGGGCAGTTGGTGATTTGTTCCATTATATTTTTTTAGCGTTTTTGCAAAGATACAAAAAAGACCTGCAAGGTTTTAATTCCTTGCAGGTCTAAAATTCTAACAATAAATTACCTTCCAATATAAACCATTAACACTGAAATATCTGAAACCGACACCCCACTTATTCTCGATGCCATCCCAATTGTCTGCGGTCTAATTTTCGTTAATTTTTGACGACCCTCGATAGATATTGTTTTCAGTTTCATATAATCAAATTCTGCGGGAATATTCAAGTTTTCTAATCTTTGAAGTTTATTAACCATCAATTGTTCCTTCTCGATATAGCTTTCATATTTTACATTAATTTCCACCTGCTCCAATACTTCATCAGAATATTTTGAAAATAATATTTCTGTTTCTTCCGTCAATGTTCTCAAATGAGGAATTTCAATATTTGGTCTTCTTAATAAATTCCACAAGGATACTTTTTCTCTTAACGCTGCCGTTCCAAAACTCTCTAATTTCTCATTAACATCATTTGGATTAACTTTGAAAACTTTTATCTCATCAATCAATTCATTGGCTTGTCTAATTTTATTTTGAACGTTTATTAATCTTTCATCCGATGCTAAACCAATCAAATGTCCTCTTGCGGTTAAGCGTACATCGGCATTATCTTGTCGTAATAATGTTCTATATTCAGCTCTCGACGTAAACATTCTGTACGGTTCATCTGTACCTTTATTTATCAAATCATCAATCAAAACGCCAATGTAAGCCTCAGAACGATTAAGTATAAAGTCAGGAAGTTCATTTGCTTTTTGATGGGCATTTATCCCAGCCATTAATCCCTGACAGGCTGCCTCTTCATATCCAGTAGTTCCGTTTATTTGTCCTGCAAAAAATAAGTTATTAATTCGTTTTGTTTCTAACGTTGCTTTTAATTGCGTTGGTGGGAAAAAATCATATTCGATAGCATAACCTGGTCGAAACATTCTCACATTTTCAAATCCTGGAATTTTCTTTAAGGCTTCATATTGTACATCTTCGGGTAAGGAGGTTGAAAAACCATTGACGTAAACTTCCACGGTATTCCAACCTTCTGGTTCCACGAATATTTGATGACGGTCTTTATCAGCAAAACGATTTATTTTATCTTCAACCGATGGGCAATAACGGGGGCCTAATCCTTTAATTCTACCCGCAAACATCGGAGATTTATCAAAACCTGTTTTTAAAACATCATGAACTTCTTGATTGGTATAGGTTATCCAACAGCTACGTTGTTTTGTCAAAGGTTTTGTATCGGTATATGAAAACTTACTCGGATTTTCATCTCCCTTTTGTTCTTCCATTTTAGTGAAATCTAAACTTCTCGCATCTACTCTTGGAGGCGTTCCCGTTTTCATACGACCCGCCTCAAAACCTAACTCAATTAATTGTTCTGTAATACCAGTAGCTTTTCCTTCAGCTGTTCTGCCGCCGCCAAAGTTTTTCTCTCCTATATGAATTAATCCATTCAAGAATGTTCCATTTGTCAAGACAACAGATTTAGCTTTGAACTCGACTCCTAATTGGGTCTTTACTCCTACTACTTTATTGCCCTCAACTAATAGTCCTGATACCATCTCTTGCCAAAAATCCACATTAAGATTTTGTTCCAATGCCATTCTCCATTCTTCCGCAAATCTCATTCTATCTGATTGACAACGTGGTGACCACATGGCAGGTCCTTTTGAACGGTTTAACATTCGGAATTGAATCATGGTTTTATCCGAAATAATTCCTGACATTCCTCCAAGTGCATCTACTTCACGAACTATTTGCCCTTTTGCAACGCCGCCCATTGCTGGATTGCATGACATTTGAGCAATTGTATTCATGTTCATGGTAATCAATAAAACCTTTGAACCCATTTTTGCCGCAGCGTGTGCCGCCTCGCATCCTGCGTGTCCTGCACCCACTACTATTACATCATAATTTTTGTACATTTCTATTTACTTTTATCTTATTAATTCGCAATTTTTTTGACTAATTAATTTCTTGTTTCACAGTTAAAATCAACCAACTGTTCCACGTGGAGTGTTTGATTAGTTCTGTTTAAAATGGCTCAGAAAATTTGAATATATTCACTCTCCAAACGTCGCATTTCAGTTTTATCTTCAACCGAATGATCATCATATCCACATAAATGTAAAAGCCCGTGCACGATAACTCGCTTAAGTTCTTCATCGAAAACAGTATTTAATATTATTGAGTTCTCCTTAACTCTTTCGATACTAACAAATATATCACCTTCAAGGGTATTTTTATCCTCCGAATTATCAAAGGTTATGATGTCTGTAAAGGTATCATGGTCTAAATAATCAACATTAATTTTGTGTAAATACTCGTCAGAACAGAAGATATAGTTTAGGTCTTTAATCTTAAAGCCCTCTTTGTCAGCTACTTTCTTTAACCAAGCCTTAAAATTGTTTTTGCCTTGGAATTTAAAATCAATATCTTCGTTGAAAAAAATAATCATTAGTATTGTTATTTGTAAATGGAATAAATTCTTTATACAAAGATACAACACAATTCATTAGTAAGTAAAAATCAGTAATTTAGCAGAATGGAATAAACGTAATCAAAATCATAAATACGATGAAAATCAAAACACCACTACATAAATACTTTTTAATAACGATTATAATACTATCAGCCTTACAAAAAAGTGTATCTCAGAAACCAAGAGATGGACTTAGACAAAAAGATGATAGATTTGAGAATACAGGTATTCCCAATAACTGTGATGATAAAATTTACGCAATTACTGAAATAGGTAATTTATTTGAAATTGAAAAAATTGAAAGTAAGGATATAATTATCAAACAGTTAGGATTGGCATTACCATTCAAGTGTAACGCTTTTGCAAAAGGAATTAATAATAAAATTTATGCGGTAAAAGGATACGAACAGGCTCGTACACCCGTATATGAGTATAATCCCAAGAGTAGAGAAGGTGGTTATAGTAAATGGACATTACCTTCAAATGGGGATGGCGGATGGGTTTCTGGGGCTGTAGATTCAAAAGGAAAGCTCTATTTCATCTCGACAACTATAGAAAATCTGGTCAGAATTGATATTCGTAAGGCTGAAACGGATGTATTGTGGAGAGATAATATGGTTGTGGAAGGTTGGAAAAAACAGAACTGTGCTTATGGATGCAACTTTTACATCAATCAAAAAGACGAATTAGTAGTCAAGGAGAATAGAGGAAATGGAATTTGGAATATATCATTGGTAGATGGATATAAGGTAATCAAAGCTGATGTTGTGAATTCTGCAAATGAAATAAACCCTACGAATGATATTATGGAATACATTAGTTCATCTGGAAATATGACAACGTTTTTATTAGGTCGAAATGCTATTTTTAATTACTCCACAAAGAAAAATGATGTTATTTCATTGGTAAAAATTGACACCTTAAAACAAGGATTTTTTACTGAGATTGGAGGCTGTAATAATTTTATTAAAAAGGAAGAAAAAGTAATTGAAGAAGAAAAAGATGAATTAATTACCGCAACAACGAATGTTAATGAAAGTATAAGATTAAAAAACATTATTTTCCAATTAGGAGAGTCAGAATTACAACCTGAGTCATTTGCAGAATTAGATAAACTGGTAAAACAATTAAAGAAATATAAACAAGTAGAAATTTTATTGGAAGGTCATACCGATATTACAGGTGATGCAGGGGAGAATGTTCAGCTATCTTTAGGAAGAGTCAATTCATGCAAGAAATACCTCGTAAATAAGGGCATAGACGCACGAAGAATACAAACGAAAGGTTACGGCAGTGCAAGACCACTAAAACGCACAGGAAGCGAAAAAGAACGTGAAATTAATAGACGTGTGGAGTTTAAAGTCATTAAAGGAATTGGGTGATTAGGTTGTTTGATTTTCGTGGTTCAATAAGTGTAATTCGAAGTAGAAATAAAAAATGCCTCATATAATAATATGAGGCATTTTTATGAATTGAGAATAAACCAACAAGAAATGTCGAATACTAATTAATCTGTTTGAAATAATTATCAACTTGTCGTTTATAATATGGATTTAGGTTGGGCGGAACGGTACGGAGTAATTCAGTTTGTTTCTGTTTGTCCTTCACATATTGCTGAAACTGAGGTGGCGCTTTTCTTTCAAAAGCATGTCGAGCGGTTTCTGCCTTGCGTTTTTGGTCTTCCTCCTGTTCTTTCATGGCTTTTTCAGATTCTAACAAACGAGTTAATAGTTCTTGCTGACGTTTCATCATTTCTGGATTAATCCGTTTATTAACTAAATCAGTTTCTGTTTCTTCCATCTTTTTCATCATATCTTTTATTTCATCTCCTAATTTTCGTCCTTTTTCAGTTCCTTTTGAACTATCCAAAAAGCCTTGAAGCATTTTTCTAAGTGCGGATTGTTCCCTTGCCATTTTTGCTAATTGCTCAGAAATGCCACCCTGCCCTTTTGAACCTTTTTGCATGGTTTTACCCATCTGTTCATTAAGTTCTTTTTGAGCTTCTCCCATACTTTTTTGCTTGCCCTTACTCTTACCTTTTCCACTTCCAGAACCAGCCATCATTTGCTGATTTTGCTGCATTTGTTTCAAAACATCCGATAATAATAAAGCTAAATTATTCATCGAAGTCATGGCAAATTGTTGTTTGGAAGTTGTCATAGCTAATTTACGTTCCTTGATTAACTTCACTGCATCAGACATGTGACCTTTCATGTTGTTCATTTCACGGGTAACAAAGGTTTCAATTTGTAAAACCCTTTTCGATAAAGCATAAAGACTATCTTCAATCACTTTAGCATCATCTTGTAATTTAATTTGGTCTTGAGAAAGTTTGATAAAGCGTGGGTCTGATGGATTTATACCTCTAAAATCTTTCATCAAACGTTCTTGGTCAAATGAAACAGTAACTAAGTTTTCAAGAATATCTCTTAAATCATCCATATTCTCCTCATTCTGTTTCGATTCTTGCTGTTGTTTAGCAGCGGCAAGCTTTTGAGCAAGATTTCGCATTTTTCGGGCAGCCCGTTTTTGCTTTTCAGATGCGCTTTTATTATCACCTTTATCCATTTGTTCCTCCGAATCTTTTTGGTCTTCCGAAATATCCTCCTGCTGTTCTTTGTCCATATCCATTTTTTCAGAATTTTTCATTTCCTCATTCATCTTTTCGGCTTCTTTCAAATCCTTTTTCAAATCATCAAATTCTTTGCTTAATTTCTCCTGTTCTTTCTTATTTGCCTCATTTTCTTTTTGTTTTTCAGCAGAATTATCAGGCTTCTTTTCGGTCTGCTCATTTTTCTCCGCTAATTTTTCTTCTTTTTCAGCTTGATTTTCAAGTTCTTTAATGGCTTTATCCATTTTTTGGTCGAGTTGGAGTTTCTTGAAAAGGTCTTTCATACGCTCTAATTCTTTCTCGGCATTCTTTTCTTTATTTTTAATCCGTTCCATTTGCTCTAACATCTTGTTATCTTCTGGATTTTGTTCGAGCATCTTCTTCAATTCATCGTACATTTTTTGAGCTTCGGGGTCCATCAACTCATTCATCATCTTCTGCAAAGCATCCATTTTCTGTTGATTTTCAGGTTTTTGTTCATTAAAACGTTGCTGTTTATCATTCAAATTTTGGTTTTGTTCTTGCATTTGCTTGATTTCATTCATCAATTCTTCTTTCTTTTTGATGAGTTCTTCGGCTATTTTCTTATCTTGAAAATCAAGTTCTTTTTTATTTTTCAAACGGCTTTCCAAAGCGGCGATTTCTTTCCGAAGTTTTTGCGCTTTTTCAAGTGTTTTCTCAATTTGTGCTTCGGCTTTATCAATCGAATTGTCAATTTCTTTATCAATAGCTTGTTTGTCAGGCACGGCATAATTCATCAATGCTGAACGGGTCGATTTCGCTCCGTTCACGCCATCATTGTCCCAAACTTGTACAAAATATTCAATTTTATCGGCAGGACTCAATTCCAAACTATCCAAATTCCATTGTTTATAGAAGCTCTGAATAGTTTGCGAAGGATTTATGGGTAAATTGATACTGGCGTAATTTTGAGTCGAAGGTTTGCCATCACGTAAAACTTTATAGAAAATTGCTAATTTACTGATACCATAATCATCAGCAATATTTCCGCCCAAAATCATAAAGTTGTAGAGTGTTGAATCTTTATATTGCTCTAAACTCAACTGAGGGTGTTTATCAGGCACAACATTCAAAAAGAAACTAATTCCATCCGAGTTTGAAGCGTACTGATTCTTCAAAAATACCTTGTAAGTACCAGAAGTTTTTACTTTTCGAGAAAGGTCAAATCCACCACCCAATAATTTTGTTTCGGCGTGATAACGTTTTCCATCGCCTTCAAAAACCATCACAATAGAGTCTGTATCGGTTACATTAAAATCCCAATCGATGGCTGTACCTTCTGGAACAGTCAAATTACCCACGTTTTTCATGGACTCATTTGGCTTATTGAGGTAGTTTGGATAATTCAAATTCACATCAAAAAATGCCAAACTTGGACGATTGACGATTTCGATTTCATATTCGGCTGATTTAAAACCAGCAGCCTCAAATTTAAAATCAAAATCTTGCTGAACTTTGGAGAATGTATAAGTATAATGACGTTTGTCAACGGTCTCCATTTTCAATTTACGATCGTTGTGCATCAAATAAACTGACTCAGGAATGGTATTCCCTTGAAGGGTTAAATTTACCGTAAAGTCCTCATTTTTAAAGGCTTGTAGTTTTTTATTCTCTAATAAAAAAGTAAAAGGAGCTTCTTCTTGATAGTCATTTTTGAAGTTTACGATTCGTTCAGTACTTTTTGAGAAAAAGGCAGGATATAGCATCAAAATTAATACGATTGCTCCCGCTGGTAAAGCCGCAAATTTGAGATACTTACGGTTTTCATTGATTTTGATGGCATCAGCAAACTTCAAAAATCCCAATTGTTTTGACTTTTGATTGATAGAAGCCAAAAGCAATTCGTTTTGGTCACGGTCGAGCGTGCGAGTAAGTTGGAGCGTATTCACCAGCTTATCTCCAACCTCTGGAAAATATTTTCCGATTTGGTCAGCAGCTTGCTCATTTGAGAGCGGTTTTTTTTCTCCGTATAAAAAAATCAACGGTTTAATTACCCAAAAAACGACGGAAGCAATGAAGGCCGCCAAGAACGAGAAAAACAAAATCGTTCTAAATTCTGACCCGAAATGTCCAAAATATTCGAGAGTATTAAAAACCAAAAAGGCGGACAAAATAACTGCCGCCGTGAAAATAGAGCCTTTTATAAGCCTATTGAGGTAATATTTACGTTTGTATTCCTCAATACGCATCAAAAGCGTAGCAATTGGTGAAGTTGTCATAGTCTTTAATTTCAAATTGAAAAAATATCTTCCATAATCAGTTCTAAATCGGGAAAAATATTAACTTTTATCGTTGGTATTTCAGCATTTGGTTCAAAATTCCCAATTAATTCATACACACCTTTATCATTCAAAAGATGTACCATAATTACTTTATCTTTTGGCAAAACAACCCAATATTCACGAACACCAGCACTTTCATATAAATTAAACTTCTCATTTAGGTCTTTTTTTGCAGTACTTGGAGACGTGATTTCGATAATTAAATCAGGAGCACCAAGACAACCTTTATCATCTAATTTTTTAGTATCACATATTACACAAATATCAGGTTGTACAACCGTATAAATGGCATCTTCTCCTTCTTCACCATTAATGGGAAATCGAACATCAAAAGGAGCAGAATATACTTTACAACTTTTTTTGTAAAAATAATTAAATATGGGACGCTCAATTTCCCTTGAAATATCCTGATGAAATCTCGTAGGTGCAGGAGACATTTTATAGACTTTTCCTTTAATAATTTCCACGAAATCATCAAATTGCCACTTTAAATAGTCTGCATAAGAATATGTGCCGTCAAGGTCTAATTGTTTAATATCTGTTATCATCATACAACGATTTTTATGATTAATAGATAGTTAATTTATAAAATCTCCAACAAAACAGGGCAATGGTCAGAATGTTTAGCCTCTGGAAGAATTGCCGAATGTACCAAACGCTCACGCATAGATTCCGTGGCACAATGATAATCAATCCGCCAGCCTAAATTTTTTGTTCTTGCTCCTGCCCGATAACTCCACCATGTATAATGATGAGGATCTTGATTAAAATGTCTAAAAGTATCAATGAAACCTTTTTCCAAAAACCCACCAACCCACGCTCTTTCTTCAGGTAAGAAACCTGAGCTATTAGCATTTGATTTTGGATTATGAATATCAATCGGGTGATGACAAATATTATAGTCTCCCGAAATAATCAAATTCGGAACGGTCTTTTTCAACTCATGAATATATTCATGAAAATCCGTAAGCCATTTCATCTTAAAACCTTGACGCTCCTCCCCGCTCGAACCCGAAGGCATATATACAGACATTAACGAAAAATCTTCAAAATCAGTACGTAAAACTCTACCCTCTCGGTCATAAATTTCGATGCCACAACCATGAACTACATTCTTAGGTTTTACTTTTGTAAAGATTGCAACACCCGAATAACCTTTCTTCTCGGCGGCGTACCACTGGATTTCGTAACCCAATTCTTCAAAGATAGCTTTGTCAATTTGGTGTTCTTCCGCTTTAACTTCTTGCAAACAAATCATATCAGCATCGGTGACTTTTACCCAATCCACAAAACCTTTTGAAATTGCCGAACGAATACCGTTAACATTATAAGTAATAATTTTCATGCAGTTAATTTTAAAATGGTTATACAAAAACTTCCTTCTCAAAATACTCAATCACATGAGCTTTCATCAATTTTTCTTGTTCAACGATATTCACAAATGGCAGAGGTTGAACCAATTTCCAATGGGGCCAGCCATCTTGGTCAGTGCCTTCAAGCTCATAAATTCCACTAAAACTTAATGCTTTGCAAATGGCAATGTGCATCAAATCTTGTTTCTGTTCTTTGGTGAAAAACTGATGTCCTTTACCCAATTCTTGTACCCCCATGAGGAACAAAACTGAGTCTAAATCGGAGGGACGTTTGCCCATTGCCAGTTCTAATTTATTTAATAACGATTCCCATTCTTGGGTTAAATTTTCCATTTTTTATTCTTTAATTAATTCCTCCCAGTACTCCGTTGCACGACGAAGATGTGGTATAACAATTGTTCCACCAATCAGCGTTGCCACTGAAAATATTTCTTGAATTTCGGAAGAATTTACGCCTAATTCAAAGCACCTTCCGAGATGATATTTGACACAATCGTCACACCGTAAAACCATCGAACATGATAATCCCATCATCTCTTTTGTTTTCTCAGACAAGGCTCCATCGGCGTAAGTATTGGTGTCAAGATTGAAAATTCTTTTGATAACTTTATTATCAGAAGCCATAATTTTTTCATTCATCGTGCTTCGATAATCATTAAATTCTGTAACTAAACTCATGTGTTTTGTAGGTTGATTTTATGTAATAAATGTGTGATAGAGACGACCTTATTCGTTCTTAAATTTCAAGGGAGAAGGTTGTCTGTATTACAATAAAACAAAGTTAATCAATATCATGGACTACCAATATTTTCAAAAGATTTTGTACATTTAAACCTTCAAAACTTAACCAATATTTTCAAGATGTTCCAATCCTTTATTGACCTTATTTTTCCAAGAATTTGTACAGGGTGCCAACAGCCACTTCAACTCAAAGAAGAGCAAATTTGTACGGATTGTCGCTTTGAATTACCACTCACAAATTCGCATCTACATGTTGATAATAAACTAATAAATAGATTTATTGGCAAAGTGAATTTGACTCATGCCTTATCCTATTTAAAGTTTGTAAAAGGTGGAAAAGTGCAACGGATGATGCATGAATTGAAGTATAAAGGTAATCAAGAAGTTGGCGAGATTTTGGGGAGAATGTATGGGGCTGATTTGAAGGAAAATGGCTTTTCTGATGAATTTGACTTGATTTTACCCGTGCCTCTTCATGCAAACCGATTAATCATTCGAGGATATAATCAATCAGATTCGTTGGCAAAAGGGCTTTCAGAGAGTTTAAATGCACCTTGGCAAAACGATGTGTTAAAAAGAGGAATTGAAACAGAAACGCAAATCAATAAATCAAGATTGGAACGGTACGAAAATATGAAAGATGTCTTTTTTGTGGATAAACCAGAAGGGCTTGCAGAGAAGCGAATTGTGATTGTAGATGACACACTTACAACGGGCGCAACGCTTGAATCATGTGTATTAGCTTTGAATGATGTAGGGGTGAAAAATGTTTCAATCATTGCCATTGCAGCGGCATATTGATGCAAAAGAAGAGCCGTTAAAAATTAATTTAACGGCTCTTCTTTTATGAGAATTCTTATTTATTAGTACCAGCTCTAATCATCGCACAACGGAAACCAATGGTTGAAGTTGCTGAATCTTGGTCAATAAAACGACGTGTTCCTGGTGCTAACCAATAGGCAACATCTGCCCATGAACCACCTTTGTAAACACGAGATTTATTGTCCACCAAAGAGTTGTTATTTTTCTTATCGTAAGTCTTTTCCTTATCCAAATAATCGCTTCTACGAATTGGATTTAAGTCGTTGAAATCCTCATAAGATAAGGGACGATACAAGTCAAAAACCCACTCATTTACGTTACCTGCCATTTGATATAAACCGAAATCATTGGCTGGATATGAATAGATTTCATTTGTGATAATTGCACCATCATTTGACTTACCAGCAATACCCGCATAGTCACCACGACCACGCTTAAAGTTGGCTAACATCGTTCCTTTTTTCTTGCCACGAGAAGCACGCATATTAGGGCCATCCCAAGGATAAATTCTTTGGTTTGTCTGATTTTCATCTTCGTATTGCGTCCCAATCATTGCCTTTGCCGCATATTCCCACTCAGCTTCCGTTGGAAGACGATAGGCAGGAAGAACCTTTCCAGATTCAATTTGTAAACGTTGACCAGCCGTAAATGCAGGAGCAACTTTATTAGATTCAGCTCCTCTTTTGGCTTTAGTTGTTTTGCCTTTTTTGCTTCCTTTCTGGTTTTTCATGGCAATGTCATTGTTTACTGCCGCAGTACGCCAGTTACAATAATCAGATGCTTGCGTCCATGAAACACCCACTACTGGATACATACGGAAACCAGGATAACGCAAATATTGCTCAACATAAGAATCATTAAAAGCCAATTCGTTTTTCCAAACCAATGTATCTGGAAGCGCTGACTCGTAAAATTCTTGTGATGAATCTTTCTGAATTGAATTCAAATATTCAAGATAATGCACGTTTCCAATTTCGGTTTCATCCATATAAAAAGACTGTACGGATACCGTTCTTTCTAAGTTATCTCTTGAATTGATGACATCTTCTTCCAAAGCACCCATTGTAAAGCGACCGCCTTCTACGAATACTAAGTTAGGGCCAGTTGGCTGTCCTTTGAAAGTTTTATCAACTTGAAAACCGCCTTTTTTGTTATAAGCAATACCGGTGGCGGTACTTCCTTTGCCTATTTTTACGCTACTGGGCTTCTTCGATTTACAAGAACTTACTAATGTAAGACCAACTAAAACAATAGCCACTGATTTGAGGGACAACTTCATCTGTCGAATAATTTGATTGTCGTGATATAAATAATTTTAAATTCTGACTCAGAACGGTAAAGTTTACCGTAGAAAGATTGCAATTTACAATAATCAGCGTTAAATCTGGCGGGAATTACTGAGAAGTTTATTCAATTTGAGAATTTGAAGGTTTTACATTTTAAAATAATATAAGATTCTGTAAATTTTAATCCTCAAAACAATCAATTTTCAAATTAAAATTAACTCCCAATAATTTCATTCAAAATGCCTTTCAGTTCTTCAATTGAGGTGATTTTTTCAAAAATCAACATCAATTTTCCTTTGGCTTCTTTGAGTGAACACTTACGAGAATTCTTCTTTACATAATCAAGAATCTTGCCAAAAGTAGCTGATTTATAATACTTTTCGTTCTCAGAAGAAACGAAGTAACATTTCAGATTATTGTTTTTGAGCAATATTTTTTCCATTCCAACCATTTCTGCCATCCATCGCACTCGCACAATTTCAATAATGTCTTTAACTTCGGGAGGTAGCGGTCCGAAACGGTCTTTCACCATCACTTCAAATTTATGCAATTCCTCCCCCGTTTTCATGTCGTCTAATTGCGTGTAAAGCGACAATCTTTCTGAAATACTGGAAACGTATTTTTCGGGAATAAGTACGTGCAAATCAGTCTCAATTTGGCAATCAATTTTCAAATTTTCAACAGTTTCGGATAAACTTACTTCAAATAATTCACGGAACTCGTTCTCTTTCAATTCTTGGACTGCTTCATCCAAAATTTTATGGTATAATTCGTAGCCTAAATCGTTGATAAAACCACTTTGTTCGGCTCCTAAAAGGTTTCCCGCTCCTCGAATATCCAAATCCCTCATGGCAACTTTAAAGCCATCTCCCAAGTCCGAAAATTCCTCTAAGGTACTCAAACGCTTACGGGCATCGCTCGTGAGTAGTGACAAAGCCGGCGTGAGTAAAAAACAGAAAGCTTTTTTGTTGGAACGCCCTACTCTACCCCGCATTTGGTGTAAATCTGATAATCCAAAATGGTTGGCGTGATTGATAAAAATGGTATTGGCATTTGGAATATCAAGTCCCGATTCGATAATATTTGTGGAAACTAATACGTCATAATGTCCTTCAATGAAGTTCATCATCACTTTTTCAAGTTTATCACCTTCCATTTGTCCGTGGGCAGTTGCAATTTTTGAATCTGGCACTAAACGCATGATTAGATTAGCAATTGAATCTAATTCTGAAACACGATTATGAACAAAATAAACTTGGCCACCCCGTTTAAGTTCGTAACTGACAGCATCACGGATTAATACTTCATTAAAAATCTGTAATTCTGTTGTAACTGGCTGACGATTAGGCGGAGGCGTGGCGATAATTGATAAATCACGAGCTCCCATTAATGAGAAGTGTAAAGTTCTGGGAATTGGGGTTGCTGTCAAAGTCAACACGTCTACATTTACACGCATCTCCTTCAAACGGTCTTTTACTTTTACGCCAAATTTTTGTTCTTCATCAATAATCATCAAACCTAAATTCTTGAAAACGATGTCTTTATTCACGATTCGATGCGTGCCGATTAGAATATCCGTTTCACCTGAAGCCACTCTTTTCAGCGTTTCTTTGATTTGTTTGTCCGATTTGAAACGATTGACGTACTCAACTCGGCAAGGAAATTTCTCCAAACGGTCACGAAAAGTTCTGAAATGCTGCATGGCCAAAACGGTGGTCGGCACTAAAATTGCTACTTGTTTAGAATCGGCAACGGCTTTGAAGGCGGCACGAATGGCAATTTCTGTTTTTCCAAAACCAACATCTCCACAAACTAATCTGTCCATTGGATGCGGTTTTTCCATGTCCGCTTTCACGTCGGCCGTTGATTTTGCTTGGTCGGGCGTGTCCTCGTATTGAAATGAAGATTCCAACTCAACTTGCATAAAAGTATCAGGCGAAAAGGCAAAACCTGGTGCCATTCTACGTTTGGCATAAAGGGCAATTAGCTCTTTGGCAATGTCTTTAACCTGTTTTTTAACCTTCGATTTACGATTATCCCACTCCTGAGAACCCAATTTTGACATCGAAGGCGGTCCTCCTTCCTTTCCAGAATATTTGGCAATTTTGTGGAGCGAATGAATCGAAACCATCAAAACATCATTGTCTTTATAAATCAACCGAATGGCCTCTTGTTCAGAATCTCCGACCATTACACGGTCTAAACCCGCAAAACGCCCGATGCCATAATCTACATGCGTAACGTAATCGCCAATCTGTAAAGTCCGTAATTCCTTCAAAGTGAGGGCTTTAGACTTAGAATATTTACTTTTTTCTCTGAAACGATGGAATCTATCGAAAACTTGATGGTCAGTATAACAAACGATTTTGGTTTGTTCATCAATAAAACCTTCTCGCAACGAAATATTCAAGGGTTGAAAACGCACGTTGCGGTCAATTTCCTCAAAAATGGAGGCCAATCTTTCTAATTGCTTGGGCGAATCTGCTGTGATAATATTGGTATAATTGAACCCTTGATTTTCACGAAGATTATCGGCAAGGCGTTTAAAATCTTTGTTGAAAGCGGGTTGAGGTTTGGAATTGTATGAAGTTTTATCTTTTTCAGATTTAAAATAAAATCGTTTTCCAAACTCAATCGTGCCAAAGCCTTTAACCAAATTCAAGAAACCTCTGCGAGTTTCAAATAACTGATTTGGGTCCGAAATAACCTTAATTCCGCCTGATTTTGCGATAATTTCTTGAAAACTACCTTCTATTTTTTCAAAACATTTTTCAATAATTTCCAAAGTCAATTCTACATCTTTGAACCAAATGCGAGCATCCGCAGGAAGAAAATTAAAGAAAGGCTCACGGCTTTCCAAAGTCAATCGGTTTTGAACGTCAGGAATGATATTGATTCTGGAAACGGACTCAATCGAAAGCTGAGATTCAGGGTCGAAAGTTCGGATACTTTCCACTTCATCACCAAATAAATCAATGCGATATGGCAAGTCGTTGGCATAACTAAACACGTCCACAATTCCACCTCGAATGGAATATTGCCCCGCCTCATATACAAAATCGGTTTTCTCAAAATCGTAACTTGCCAAGACCTCACCCAAGAAATTTGTGTCCAATTTTTCATTGACTGTAACCGTAAAAGTATTCTTCGACAAGGAACGTTTATTGATAACTTTTTCGGAAAGTGCTTCGGGATATGAAATCAAGAGCAAACCCTCCACGGCATTGTTCAGTTTGTTCAAAACCTCCGCTCGCATCAGTACATTTGCGTTGTCCACCTCCTCATATACATACGCACGCTTATACGACATCGGAAAAGAAAGAACGTGTTCCTCTCCTACCAAATTTTGCAAATCGTTGATGAAATATGCGGCCTCTTCACGGTCAGAAAGTACGAAAAGATGTGTTTGCTTAGGATTTTGAAGGAAAATAGCGGAAGAAATCACCGCATCCAGACTACCCACAAGTCCTTTGATTTGGATATGCGGATGTTCATTCGGACGTTTTATTTGCTCTATAATCGTCTGCACGAAGCCGTCTTCACGATAGAGTGTAAGGAAATCTTTAACGAGCATTTTTTAAGTTATTAAGTTTTAAGTTCTAAGTTGTTAAGGTGGCGAGTTTTAACAACTTATCAACTTAATAACTTGAAACTTAGACAACAACAATAGCCACGAATCGCTTGACTCCAAAGAATCAAAAGCCATTCGTGGCGAGAATAATATCTGTAAAATTAACTGATTTTTTGGGGAAAAGGTTTTGTTGGAGTTGGAAATTGTTTCATCACCTCCCACAACATTTCTTAAACTTCTTCCCACTCCCACAAGCACAAGCTTCATTGCGATTAATGATTGTTTTTGAAGGAATAATGGTACCATTCACATAAAACCAATCTCCATTTTCTTTCTTAAAAACAGACTTTTCGTGATGAATTTGAAGGGTATTTTTGGTGTCTTGGTAATAGGCTTTAAACTCCACTTCGCCTACGGAATCGTATGAAAGCCCTTTTTTGCAATCAATTATTTCTAATTTTTGCCAATGACTTTCTTTTGCCCACGCTTCAATGTCGGTTTTTGAATAGTTTGCTCTTTGTGAAATATGGGTGCTATCAATTAAATATTGAGAGTCAATAATCACGTAAGCGGAATATCTTGACCGCATTAAGGCTTGGGCGGTTGGAGCGGGTTGCGTTCCGTCAACGATGGGTTTACAGCATTGCTCAAAAGTATCATCAGTGCCACAAAAGCACCTGTTTTTTATGGTTTGATTACTCATTTTAAAGCCTTTTCAACGCATATTTTCATTTTTTCTAAACCTATTTTTGCAACTTCCATGGGGTCTTTTTTCCAATAATCTTCATTAAAAAGTTCAACTGAAAGCACAATGGGCGTATTTTTATCGTGGAGCATTTTCAAAATTTTATCCATCGGTGCTACACCGTCGCCTGGCATAACCCTAAAACTATCGTTCAGCGTTTCACGACTCGGAATTGCGGGGTAGTCATTCATGTGAAAGACTTGAATATGATTTCCACTCAAAAAACTCAACGCATTTAATTCAGAACCGCCTTTGTGGAGGTGATAAACATCGGCCAAAATTAAGGCTTTGGGATGACCACTTTCGGAAGCAACAAAAAGCGTTTCGCCAAATAAATGCAAGTTTGCAGAAAATCCCCACAGTTCGAGCATGGGCAAAACCCCCATTGAATCGCCCAAATCGCACACCGCTCGATAACGTGCCGCCGCTTGACGTAAATTAATCTCTGCTCCTTGCGTTGCTCCAAAAGGTGGTGCTGCAATACGTTTACAGCCTATTTGAGCCAACATATCCATTTCTCGCTTAGTTTGTTCAAGGGCTTTTAGACGCTCGTTTGGGTCGTCCACAATCCATGGAGCAAAACCAATGGCATCTTCAATGACGATGCCTAAATCGTTGGCTTTTTGTTTTACATCTTTCAAATTTCCGCCTGTTTTAACGAATGCTTCCAACGTGCGAATCCAAATTTCAATGCCATTGTAGCCCGCTTTTGCTACTAATTCAATTTCCGCCATCAAGCCTATATTCTGCTTCATAATGGTACTGGTATTGAGGCAAAAACTGAAATTTGATATGCCCAGATTGACAATATTCTTTTCGGCAGGAATAACCATCGCTGAACTGAGGGCTACGCCAGATTTTAAAAGATTTCTACGGGAGATTTGTTCCATGTGAATTTATATAAATTATGTTTGGGTAAATTAAAAAAGGTTTGGAGAAATGTTGTTGGGTTTTGTGGTAAAAATAAATATTCTCCGAAAACAGATAGACCACGGATAACACAGATTTAACAGATTTATACGGATTTTTTAAAATTTTATCCGTGTAAATCTGTTAAATCCGTACAATCTGTGGTCTAATATTAAGCCCAACTGGGCGAAATGTAAATCTAATTCTTCAAAATTTCAAACTCTACCCGACGATTAATTGCTTGATTTTCGGGAGTATCATTCGCTACTTTTGGTCTTGTTTTTCCGTAGCCTTTCGCTGAGAGTCGTTCCGCAGGTACGCCTTGCGTGAGGAGGTAATTACGCACAACGTCCGCCCGTTCTTGCGAGAGTTTGTTGTTAACTAAGTCTGTACCCAAATTATCCGTATGTCCACTAATCTCTGAAATAATTTTGGTATTAGATTTGAAAAATGTGGCAATACGGTTCAACTCAGGAAATGATTCTGATTTGAGTTCAGCCTTCCCGAATTCAAAGAAAATATTATTCATTTCAACCTTTACGCCCACTTCAACGGGTTTTACCGTCATATCTTTTCCTTCGATTTCAAGGTATTTATTATTTGTAATCTTGCTTAAATCTATGTTTTGGGAAGTGCCTACGTAGCCGTCAATCTTGGTAGTAATTCCGTAGTTTTTTCCATAAGGCAAAACCACTTTATAAATCCCCGTAATTGGGTCGGGTGTGGCAACGCCTAATTCTTTTCCATTGGTTAAATCTTCATAAATGATTTGGGCATTTTTAGGGACTTTGCCCGTTTTTCCGTCAATCACTTTACCCGTAACCAGCACTACAGGGTCGGACTTTGTGGGTTCTTTTTTGACTGGTCGAGGGTTTTTCTCCCCTCCTGCCATTGGCGTGGTAGTCGTTGGCTGAGTTTCTACTGGCTTTGGTTGGTCTAATTTTAAACGAAAAATATCTTTCTTTCCAACAGAATTATTACTGGAAATAAAATAGGCATAATCCCCTGCCGCCGAGATGGTGTAATAAGCATCGTACTGGTCAGTATTGATGGGTTCACCGATGTTGGTGGGCTCTGTCCAGTGAATCCAAGTTTCGTCTTTTCGCTTACAAACCCATATATCATTGCTACCTTTTCCACCTTCACGATTACTCGAAAAATATAGCGTTTTGCCGTCTGCTGCTAAGAATGGGGTAGTTTCCGTGAAATCTGTATTGACATCATCCCCCAAATTCATGGGTTCAGACCATGAGCCGTCTTTTTCTAAAAATGAAGCATAAATATCATCTTCGTCAGAGTTTTTCTTTTCGGAAAAAGCCATTAAAAGTACCTTGCCATCGTTGGTGAGATAACCATATTCATTCTTTCCACGACTCAATTTTTCATATTTGGGAATATCCAATTTTTTGGGAATTTCCCAACCCGTAGCGGATTTTTTAGCTATCGAAAAACCACGAGTTTCGTATTGTCCGTTTACATAAGCCCCCTTTACTAAAATGGTTTGCCCATCGGGTGAAACGCTGTAAATCGTATTGTATTGGTCACGATTGAGGGCTTCGGACATACGTCTGGAAGTCGTCCATGCACCCATGAGGCTTTCTGAATACCAAATATCTTGCGAACCCGCAATTTGCTCAGTACCAGCCATTCCAAACTTGTTTTGTGGATGATTTTTACGCCCAAAATAAAGCGTTTTCCCATCGGGTGACATCACAGGATTGAGTTCAGAATATTCAGTATTGACGGCAGAACCAATGCTTTCAGGCTTATTTTGAGCTGTAAGTACTGAATTTTGAACGGCGAGCAATGAGACAGCGCAAAAAATTTGGAGAGTGGTTTTCATAGAGAAAATGATAGCTAAATTTTGTAGTAAACGCAAAATGGGGTTTAAAATTGCCTATGCCCTACCAATCCACTTCCCTACTAATTCCCCCTCAGATACATCATTACGCAGTTTTTCCAAAAGCGATTCAATATTATCATCCACGATTAACATGTCAAGATTTGCTTCTTTGACGAAACCTTCTGACACCATTTTTTTAAGCATAATTAGTAAATCATCGTAAAAACCGTTGGTGTTTAGAATTCCGATTGGCATTTTATGAAGTCCTAATTGTCGCCAAGTCAAGATTTCAAAAAGTTCATCCAACGTTCCCCAGCCGCCTGGCAGCGCAATCACCGCATCAGATTTTACGGCCATTAATTGCTTACGAGCGTGCATGGATTCTGTTACGATACATTCGGTAAGTCCTTTGTGTTGCACTTCCCAAGGTTCCATGAAAGATGGAATTACCCCGATGGCTTCTCCGCCATTTGCCAAAATTGCATCGGCAACTGTTCCCATTAAACCCACGCTTCCACCGCCATATACCAAGGTAAGTCCTTGATTAGCAAGCATTTTTCCAACTTCTGAGGCGGTATTTTTATAAACTTCGTTATGTCCTGCCGATGAACCGCAATAGATTAAAATATTTTTCAAAATCTCGGATTTGTTTTTTAGTTTCGTAAAAATAAGAAAAATATGCGTTCCTATCTCAATAAATCCGCCAAAGCCTTCCTCACCTCCACAAACTTATAATCAAAATCAGTCTCTTGTGTTATCCGTTGATTCAACACATAATTCCCGCCTAAAACTACATTAGCCATTTCTCCAAAAACTAATTTTAAAGCAAAAGCTGGCACATTTGGCATCCAAAAGGGTCGTTTCAACACTTGAGCGGATATTTTGGTTAACTCATGATTCGTTGCCGGATTTGGGGCAACGGCATTGTAAGCACCCGTCATTTGCTTGTCTGTCAAAGATTTTATGAACATCTCGCATAAATCATCCAAATGAATCCACGATTGCCATTGTTTGCCCGTTCCTAAAGCAGCACCCACACCCCAACGCACAGGTTGTGTAAGTCGTGGCAAAGCACCACCTTTATCACTCAATACAATTCCAGTACGTAATTTGACCGTTCTAATACCCAAAGCCTGAATTTCATTAGCCGCTGCCTCCCATTGAATACAACAATCTGCTACAAAATCATTACCTGCTGGATGTTGTTCAGAAATATGTTCATTACCCGTATCTGCTCCGTAATAGCCAATGCCAGAAGCCGAAACAAAAGAGATAAGTCTATGAGGTAATGTTTTTAACTTACTGACAATCAAATCAATAGATTTTGTTCTGCTTTCAATGATTTCCTTTTTTCTTCCATCCGACCAGTTTTCGTCGGCAATTCCAGCTCCTGCCAAATGAACCAGATAATCGGCTTCGAGGAGCGCATTTTCGTCAATAATTCTATTTTTTATATCCCAGAGATACGTTTTTACGGACTTCCCTCCTACGCTACTGCCATGGCTGCTGTTCACGGGGTCGCCCAGACCTGCCACTTTTCGAGTGAGATGTGAGACGGAAAAACCTCTTGCTATCAATATTTCTGTTAGGCGTGTTCCTACTAAACCTGAGCCTCCTGTGATTAATACGTTCATAAAGTTTAAGATATATATGGAGTTTATTCTTTCCAACAAAATTAATTTGATTGAGGAACTTCCCGAAAGTAAAAAGAACTTTTGGGAAGTCAAAGAAACTTAATTAACAGTGTACCAAACCCTACTCCCACCCTTTAAGTTTAATTTTT
>JBBAKY010000022.1:0-36306 GCA_040403295.1 Arcicella sp. | reverse complement strand
AAAAATAATTACCTTAAATTTATAGTACTCATGATTATTTCCAAAAAGATGTCGCCATTAGAATATGCCAAAATGATTTTAGAAAAGGTTAGCTTTGAGCCTAAAATCTTCAGAAAGGAATTAAGAAAAGCACTTAGAAGAGCTTCTAAACGTGACTTTAAACATTTAATGGATTGGTGTAGAGAGAAATTTAGCAGAAAAAGGTAGAATTTTCGCTATTATTTAACAAAAAGGAATGATGAATATCAAGAAAATTTTAGTGGTCGAAGATGAAACAAAGGTGGCAACCTTTATCAAAAAAGGACTTCAAACACAGTCTTTTGAGGCAGAAATTGCCAGTGATGGAGAGGAAGCTAAAAGGCTTTTTTCAACGCATAAATTTGACCTAATTATCTTGGATTTGAACCTCCCAGACATGAGCGGCTTGGACGTATGCAAATATGTACGTGCATACAACACCCAAATCCCAATTTTGATGCTAACGGCTTTGGGAACTGTGGCGGATAAACTGTCAGGATTTGAAGTCGGTACGGACGATTATATGGTTAAACCCTTTGATTTTATGGAACTTTTAGTCCGTATAAAAGCACTTTTGAAACGGACTGAAGCTGTTCAACAACCCATTGAAAAACTGCAAATAGCCGACTTGGAGCTGGATTTGAGTGAAAAAGTGGCTCGACGAGGAGGAAGTGTTTTTGATTTAACGGCTCGTGAATTTAATTTGTTGGAATATTTGATGCGAAATAATGGAAGGGTTGTCTCGAAGGTAGATATTGCCGAAAAAGTTTGGGATATTAATTTTGATACAGGTACCAATTTTGTGGAAGTTTATATTAATTATCTTCGCAATAAAGTCGATAAAAGCTTTCCTAATAAATTGATTCACACCGTTGTAGGAATGGGATACATGATGAAAAGTAAGTGAATTACCACCAATAATTCTTATCTTGTTTTTCAAAAATCTCCTTAAACTTGAAAGCAATCATTCTTTACTTCGTCACTGCCATTATTAGTTATATTACCACAATTCCGCCTGGCCCTTTGAGTATTTATGTCGTGGATACAACGCTTCAAAAAAATATCAAAATAGCCCTTTGGGTGGCTTTGGGTGGTATTTTGGGCGAAATGACTTATACTTATCTGGCCATAGAAGGCGTGATGATTTTTGATAAATACCCGAAAGTCGTTTATGTAATTCAATGGGCTATCATCGTTTTGCTCTTGGTGGTGGGAACTATTACTTTTTTTCAGAAAAAGACGAATATAGAATCAGAAAAAGTTTTGGTGAGAGGAAAATTATTTTCAGTTTTCAAAGGTATTTCACTTTCTGTGCTCACGCCAGCCTTATTCCCATTTTGGATAGTTGTTCTGTTGGAATATCAGAAATACGACTTCTTGAAAATTAACAGTATTTTTGATAAAGTATCTTTTGTGGCGGGAGCAGAAACAGGGACTTTTTTATTAATGTACACCTACGCATTTATCAGTAATAAAAAACGAAATTTAATCTTTAACTATTTGTCAGACGGTCGTTTAAAGAAATTAATGGGATGTCTTTATATTGGTTTGGCGATTTGGCAAATGGTGAATTTAATTTAGGAGTTTTGATGTTAGTAGGATAAACCTCAAATTTATCCTAATTTCTTCACGTCATGCACCGTAATTTCGCTACGAGTATAATCAATAATTCCTGCATTTTTCAACTCATTAAATAGAAGCGTAACCGTTTGGCGGGTGCTACAAATTAGTCCAGCAATATCGTTGTGGGTCAGATAATTTTTGATGGTAATATCCCTATCTTTTCCGCTTCCTTCTTTCATCGCCCAATCTTTCAAAAATAAAGAAAAGCGGGTTTTGACATCCTTGAACATCAAATTAGTGTAATTATTGGTAACTCGTTTAATTTTGAAACCCACTAATTTTGTGTAGCGAATGGCTAATTGCGGATTTCTTTTCAAAATTTCCTCAAAATCATTCATTTTAAAACTACAAATTACCACCTTTTCGGAAACGGCTACGGCAAATTCATCCTCATTCTCATTTACTTCATCAAAAGTATATTGCCCAAATAAATCGCCCGAGCGTAAGACTTCTTTCACCGTTTCGTTGCCTTCTTCATCTACTCGTACAATTTTGAGCGTTCCACTTTTAATGGTATAAAGTCGGTATTCGTCATCGTGCGAAAAATAGAGAATTTCGTTTTTCTTAACGGTCTTGAAACTTGGAATTAAGCATAAGGCACGGTTTTCTTCACGGCTCAAAACCGAGAATAATTGATGGTCGTGGAGGTACCAATATTTTGCGTCTTCTTGCATATTATGTTAAGAAATAAAATCGGGCTAAAATGTCACTTTTTCGGATGTAAGCTACTGTGATACAGCAAATTAACGTAATTAAAGCCAAGAAAAAAAGATATCCGCCATCGCCATTACTTTCAATTCCTAAAACCGTTAAATGTGCCACAATTGCCCCACCCATGGTAGCAATGCCTAAAATTGCCCCAATCCATGCTTTGCGTGGAATTAATAATAAGATGAACGTAACTAATTCCATGATGCCAGCAAAATATCTTCCGAACGGTTCAACGCCCAATTTAGTAAATATTGCTACACTTTCGGGTGCTGCTGTGAATTTAAAAAAAAGTGTTTGGGCCAAAATGATGGCTGCTACAATCTGGGCAGTCCAACTTACGTAAATTAATTTTTGAGTTTTCATTTTTTGATAATTTTCGACCAGTTTACATCAGCTTTTGCTTTCAAGGCATTTTCGTCAGCGTTCCAATCGGTTAATGTGTTGCTAAAAAAAGTGTGATAAAATAAATACAATTTTCCGTTTACAATCTTGAAAGTTTCAGGGTCAACTTCCACTTTTTCACCCTTCGAACCCATGGCGTATGCACACCAACCACCGTATTGAGGTTCATATTTGGTCGGATTCTTTTTGAAATTCTCCAAATTGCTGGCATTGACAAACTGATAATTTATGCCTTCGTACGTGTAGGACAATTCTTTTTTGCCTTTCTGCGCTTTTCCTGAAAAATACGCCGTCGGGTCATAACCACTACTAGCAGTTCCCTTTTCTAATAAAAATTCCTTTTTACGAATACTAATGTCCTGTGAAAAACCTTGAAAGGTTAATATCATCAAGACCGTGAGTTTTAGTAATGACTTCATTTTTTTATGGGTTCACGGTGAACAGTTTCGTTAATAATACTAAAATTGAATATTGATTTTGCCAAAACCGTTCACCCTTGACCGTTTACCGTGAACCGTTTTAACGATACAAAGTTGGCAGATTCCAAAATATAACATAGTCGGATAAATTACCAATTAAGTAATTTTATTCATTTTTTCATAAAAAAGTACAAGAGTCTCTTGACAATATAATATTTATTTTATAAATTCATTAAAAGAAAATCAAAAAACGTAATAAATACTATGACAGCTATCGAACGCATTGAACATTGGGGTGACTCGCATCACCCAGCTTGGCTCGACATTGTGAGAATCGGATTAGGGCTTTTACTGATTTATAAAGGAATGAGTTTTATCGGGGATACGTCACAATTATCAGCTTTGACGGAGGGATTGCATTTCAATGCCTTCTCGTATGTAGCCGTACATTACATCGCCTTTGCTCATTTAGTAGGAGGATTATTGATTTCGCTGGGTTGTCTAACTCGATTAGCATCGGCATTTCAAGCGCCAATTTTGTTTGTAGCGGTTTTTTTTACCAATATTAGAAATGGCTTTACCTTTGTTAATTCAGAACTTTGGTTGTCTTTGATTGTGTTTGTTTTGTTGGTGCTTTTTTGGATAATCGGTTCGGGAAAATTCTCGTTTGATGAATATATGAAAAATCATCCTGCTTATAAGATGAAGTGAATTTTCGGTTCACGGTGAACGGTCAACGGCTCACAGAAAGCATCAAAGAAAAAGGGCAAATAGAAAATTTCTATCTGCCCTTTTTAACTGACTTTTTCCATGAACCGTTCACCGTGAACCGTTTACCGAAAACTACACCTTGATTTCAACATCAACACCTGAAGGCAATTCTAATTTCATCAACGCATCAACTGTTTTAGGAGATGATGAGAAAATGTCGATTAGACGCTTGTAAGTACATAATTGGAACTGCTCACGAGCTTTTTTGTTAACGTGTGGAGAACGTAAAACTGTGAATTTCTCAACTTTCGTAGGTAAAGGAATTGGTCCTGAAACTACTGCACCCGTAGCGATTACCGCTTTAACGATTTTCTCAGCCGATTTGTCCACTAAAGTATGGTCAAATGACTTCAATTTAATTCTGATTTTTTGATTCATTGTGTTGGTACGTTAAATTTGAAAGCCAATTTCGAAAGTACCATAAACTTCGATTTTGGGACTGCAAAATTAATGGAAAGGTTTGATAATTAATAGTTTAACGATAAAATATTATAAACTTATTCAACAAGTACTATCGTTCAAAACAAATTTTCAATAAATAATCTTTATCTTGCATCTCTTTGAATAAACCAATCAAACTATGAAAAAGATTTCAATGCTCTTATTATTATTATCCAATTTGGCTTTCGCTCAAAAAAAGGCTGAAGTTAAAGATTGGGTGTCAATCTTCAATGGCAAAGACCTTGCGGGTTGGGCCATCAAAATTTCAGGACAACCCTTGAACGATAATTATAAAAATACCTTTCGGGTTGAAAACGGTATGATGAGAGTTATGTACGATAAATACCAAAATTTTGATGAAAAATACGGTCACATTTACTACAAAAAGCCCTATTCATATTATATCGTGCGCTTCAAATATCGCTTTAATGGCAATCAAACGCCTGGTGGAGCGGTGTGGAATAATCGAAATAGCGGTATTATGTTACATTCGCAATCTGCCCAAAGCCTTACTTTTGAACAAACTTTCCCAGTATCTTTAGAAATGCAATTGTTAGGCGGTTTAGACAAAGGCGAACGTCATACAGGAAATCTTTGCTCACCAGGCACACAAGCGTATATGCAAGGAAGCCTGCGACCAGCTCATTGTATAGATTCGGATTCAAAAACCTATGATGGCGACCAATGGGTTAGTGCCGAAGCGATTGTTTTGGGGGATTCAGTCGTGCATCAAATAATTAATGGAGATACCGTTTTGACTTACAATAAAACGCAAATTGGTGGAGGATTTGTGGGTGGACAACAAGATTGGGAAGTTGCCAAAATGGATAAAGCAACGATAGAAGAATGGAAGAAAAAAGCCGGAACTGCTTTGAAATCAGGCTATATTGCTCTCCAAGCCGAAAGCCATCCCATTGATTTTAAAAGTATTGAAGTCTTAAACTTAGAAGGTTGTACCGACCCTAAAGCCTTGAACTACAAATCGTATTTTATCAAAGCTAATAATTCAGCGTGTCGATATAAAAAGAAGAAGGTTTAACGGGATTTTCGTTAAACCTTCTTCTTTCAAAATAACAGTCTCCTGATATTTTTATTCAGGTCTTAGGCTTCTCTTCACTCGTTTGCCTAAAAGTACCGCTGTATCTTGTTCTTTAAAATAAACACTTCCTTCAATATAACCTGCAAAAGTATCTTTATAAGTATCGCCAATTGGTATTCTCAAAACTTTATCCAATACCACTTCATCTCCTTCAATGCCCGTTATTTTATCTTTGGCAATAATATACGAACGATGTACACGCATGAAACGGTCGATTGGTAAACGTTTTTCTAAATCTGAAAGCGTCAAATTTGTGGTAACTCGCTCACCATTGGTCGTGATAGAAGCGTAGGTTTTTTGTGCTTCGATATAAATAACGTCTTTGTATAAAACCTTATGGAATTTCCCTTTGGCATCCACCTTCACGAAAATGTATTCTTCTTTCGTAGGCATGGGTTCTGGTTCTGGTTCTTCAACGGGGGCATCAACTAAGGTCATTTCAAAAGGCATTTTACTTACAGCTTTCAAAAAACGTTGATACCCAAATGGTTTTACCAAATAATCCATTACGCCAAATTCAAAACTTTGTAAAGCGTATTCTTGATAACCAGTAGTCATGATAAATTTTACCTTTCCATCAAAAAGGCTTACCAAGTTTAACCCATTCATGCGAGGCATTTGAATGTCGGCAAAAACTAAATCTACATCACTATTAGACTGCAATATTCCAACAACTTCCATAGGATTTGTAGTGGCGGCTACCAAATTCAAAAACGGAGTATCTTTTATGTAGCTAATCATGATATCTAAGGCCGACTGTTCATCATCTACTGCAATAACATTAATCATTTTTATAAAAGTTTATAATTTATGGTAAAGGTTACTATGTAATCATCTTTTAAATCTTCGGATTCCAAGGTAAAACCGCCTTTTTTATAGACTGCATTTAACCGTTTAATAATATTTACAATGCCAAGACCCGTATTACCTTTTCCTGAAACATCGTTTGGATAAGGATTCTTTTGATTACTAACCATAAATGCAAAAAAATCATCAATCAAACTTACTCTTATAATTAAAGGATTATTCGCATCATCGACTAATCCATGTTTCAAAGCATTTTCTATTATCGTAATCAAAACCATCGGTACAATTCTGTGCGAATCCATATACCCTTCTTCATCGTAATCAATGTGAGCATTATGTTGATTACGTGCTTTAAACATTTTTAAATAACGTTTCACAAAGTCAAGTTCACCACTAATATCTACCGTATCTTCCTCCATTTTAGTGCTCGTAGCATATTGCATCATGGCTGAAAATTCTAAAATCATATCTCCCGCAATCTCTTTTGTGGAGGTGATAATTTTTCCATAAATTAGATTTAAGGTATTAAATAAAAAATGCGGATTTATTTGAGCTCTTAGGAAAGCCATCTCTGCTTGTGCTTTTTCCTTCGCTAAGATAGCATTTTTCTCTTTCTCTTCTGCAAGTTCCTTCTCTTTTTTTGCAATATCAATCTTCTGATTGGCAATTTCTCTTTGTTGATGAATTACTCTTTGGGAAAAATAATAGCCAATACCGAAAATTGTAAAATTACTGGCTTGCAAAATTGACTGTGTAATTACTTGACTAACAATAGGAACATCATTAGGCATAGTAATTCTTAAAAATTGGAAAATGTAAAATTCAAGTGAATAATAATATGCAAGATATAATAGAACAGAAAGGGCAAAAAATAAAATGAAAAGAAATGATTTTCTTAAAAAGAAGTATGTGGGGAAAATCCATAGAGCTAATACATAAAATAATGACATATCGCCTAACCTGTGAAGAATAGTTTGTCCTACAAAGGCTATTGAAACAGGAACATTATAAAAATATTTTACCAATGAAGTTAGATATGTAATATAAATTAGCCAAACAACAACATGAGTCCTTAATACTTTATTTGATAGAGTTATTTTGAGCATTTATTAGTCAATCAATTAAATTTTAAAAACGAATGATTTTAGTAAAGACAAGACTTGCTTCTGTTGGGATTGTGAAAAAGCAATTTAGGATAATATTTTAAAATCACCGCTGAAAGCGGTGCAAATTTGTATCATAAATAACAACAAAAAAACCGTAAATAACGAAAAACATGAAAAATTCAAACTTCAACTCAAAATTGTCAGTAAGTAAATCAGTAGTTTCAAAATTTAGTAATGAAAGAAGTTCTTTAATGACTGGTAGTATTTCTATGAGTGCTAATGTTATGACTGGTAGCATCAGTATGTAATAAATTCGCACCTTTGTTGGAATCATTCCCAATAACGAGAGTGACAATAATAGCACCAAGGTAATCGCAACAGTTAGGCTATTATCAGCAAACCACAAAAAAACTCCCTCTCATACATTTGTCAAGAACATAGTAAAAGAAGGAGCCTAAGGCAAAAGTAACAAGAATTTTTAGAAAGAAAAATGTACTGATGCTTTTAAGGCAAAAGATTTTGGCAATGCACCATCTGGAGCTTTATGATCAAGATACGTTAGGCGGTGAAATGCCTGAATTCTGAAAATCTTAAAGATATTATCAATCCCGTAACCGACTTCAACGAAAGGTATGTTGGGGTCGAGAGCTGAGAAATTATACCTTGGACGAAATTCATTTCCTCTTACTCGTGGATTGATTACTGGAACGGCTTCTTTCATCAAGTCAAGATTTGATTCTCGCTGACTTCCAAACAGAACGTTAGCCGATGCAATTAAACGCCATTTCAGTTGTCTAATTAATGGAATACGGTTAAAGAGCAAGCCCTCAAAGTTGTGATTATAGTTGAGTGATACAAATTTATCACTCACAAATTCAAAGAAGTGCATCGTATTAAAGGCGGCACGGTTATAAAAAAACGTTTGATTTCCTAAATGTGGAAACAAAAGTGGTGCAGGTAAATCAGAGGGAATATATCCTGCTTGTATCGTATAATCTGAACGCCCAAGATTTCCTAAGCGAAATGACTGATAAATTTTGGCCGTAAACTTATTATAATTGAAGTTACTACCCAGTACACCCTTCATGCCATGTTGATAGGCAAGCGTAACTACGGGAACACGCTTTGAACCAAGTGCTACTCGTTCGTTCCCATCCATAATGTATGTCTCTCCTTTAGCAAATCTTGCCTCAACAGTAATAAAACTATCATCGTAGCCATCAAGTGTGTGTGACTTAATGCCCAGATTTGGCTCTGTTCTGAATTGAAAGTTGAACAAGGGGTCGAAATTTCGACTCGTGAAAGCAACATTAAAGGAAATTCCTTTTGTCGGTTCAGTTTTTATAAATATTTCATTTTCTCGGCGATAAAAAGCTCCTGAGAAACTACCCCAACGGGTAAATGCGTAAAAGATTTTGTTATCCCCGATCAATTCAGGCGTTAAAGAAAGACGTTCAATGTCATAACTATGTTTAATACCAACCATAGTCCAATGACGACGTGAAAGTATATAATCTACTTCTCCACCGTACTTTAGCACTAAATCTTTTGTTCCGAAGCCTAACCAACCTTTAAATATCCATTTTTTATCGAAACCCGATAAGGTTTTGAATCCAAAGCGTGTACGTAAACCTTCCTCTGCATTAACGGCAAATAAATTGATGTACGGCCCAATGGCAAATTTGTTGAAACGCTTGTAACCACTGGCAATAATTTCGGCAACCTCAACATAGGTTTTTACAATGGGTACATTCCGAATAGTATCAATCAGTTTTTCTGCCAGAATATCTTGAGCAGATAATGATTCGTGACGGGCCTCCAACCAATATTTTGGGTCTTCTTCTTTTGAATCCTCGGCTACTTCGATTGGCAAATCATAAAAACTCAAATCTTTTGGATTGTTAATCACAAAGTTTTTGTTTGAAATGTACATTTTCAACAACATCCCCGCCGAATTCTTAGAAATCTCGGCAATATCAATCAAAAAACGAGTTTTAGAAGGCAACCATCCACCTTCAGAAGTCTGCTCTAATTCTTGAGAAATTTTGATTTTATCAATAAAGTTGATATTCGCTTTCTTGCCTACCGTTGCGTCTATCTGCACAAGGGCAAAAGAGGTGCTATCAATAAAGACTTTTCCAGTAAAAACTAAATCCTTATCATTTTTTGGGTCGAATTCCATTCCGTAACAGATATGACCATCAACATTAGTGGTATCTGCAATGTACCAAGAATACGTTCCCTTCCAGTTGTTGCCCACGGGAGAAATAATATCTTTGCCCAAAAATGGCACGTAGTTATCGTAGAAATTATAATTGGCAAAAATATTTCCTCCCACCAACTGCGAAACGAAACTGCCTTCTTTTACGCCTACACCTTTGATATTATTTTTCAAAACCATTTCTTTCTTACGTTCAGGAGATCCACGGTAATAAAATTTAGAAATCGTTTCGGAAATAAAAGTTGGAATCACGGCTTTTCCATCTTCTCCTGCAATTTTTTCAAACTTTTCAATGGCGCCTTGAATCTGTTTCATAATCTTCTTCTTCTTAAATTTTTCAGAAATATTATCCACATCCAATTCCATTTTTGAATATGAATCATATTCAAAAGCCGTCAAACGCTTACGGTCATTTTTATCTACATTTTCACGAAGTTTTCTCAGAATTTTGAACGCAGGATTTTCGCCAGAATAAACCACTACTTCATCCAATGATTTTGCCTCGCCTTGCAACTGAAAATCAATGGTTTGTGTAGCAGCATTCTTATCAAGAACTTTTATTTTTTTCTTGTAATTAACCGTACTGACAAAGATAGAATCTGCTTTATATTTGGTTTTGATAGTGTAAATACCTTCAAAATTGGTTTGAGTCCCAATGTTCATAGCACTTATCCCTTTTAAGCCGACGGTTGCAAAAGGAAGAGGATCTCCATTTTTAGCATCCGTGATTCGTCCTGTAATAATATATTGAGAAAAAATACTGTGATTAAAAAAAGCTAAAATACAGAAAATCAGTATTTTAATAAATTTTTGGTTAGTCATTACTTTGTGTATGAAGAGTTTAAGTAATCGAAATCTAATTTCAATATTTGTTTATCGAAATTAATTGATTTCGACAAATTTTCCAATTTCGTCTCTCTAATGGGACAACTTGTCAGTATTTTACCCCTAATGTTTTTAAGGTTTTTGACTAAATTTATTGGTATATTATGTTAATTCTTTAATTAAATACCAATAAAATTGCCCTTTAAAGATTTGAACTTTTATAGGAATTAAAATATATTAAGTTGTGAAAAGGTAATTATTGAGGATGAAATGCTTAAAAAAGTATATAAAGAGGAGAAAAGCTTAAAATTATTTAAAGTTTTTTTCCACGAATTTTCAAGTTAAATTCGTGGAAAAATGAGCGTATTTTTAACAGAAATATTTTTTTAAATTTATAGAAATATTTTATTCTGCAAATCATTAAGTAACGGTAAAACAACATTATTTTTTCTATTCTTCTTTTTCCCAAATTTCATGAACTCGTGTACCCGTTGAACTTTGCCCTGCGTGAATCCAATCTTTTCCGTTCACCACACAATCGAAAGTTAATGATGCACCCACTCTTTTATTATCACGAGAGAAGAACTCAATATTTTCGGTATATTTTCCGTCGGTCACCGTATAAGTTCCTCCGCCCGTTCCAAAGAATTGGTGTGTGTCAGTATTGAATGCTGCCCATTGAAAATGGCTTCCTGATAGAAGTTTGAGCGTTTTTCTCGAGCCTTTCAAAATGGTTTGCATCTTGAAATCTGCCCCTTCTCTGGCTCTGATTCTCCATGTAGCATTCATCGTTTTTGGTGATTTTGATTCATCAATTCGTTTCCAATTTCCTGCAAATGGGCCTTCTGAAAGCACCAATTCAGTTTTTTCGACATTATAAAAATTTGCTACCGTCAAACCAACTACGGTAGAATCCTCAGTATTGAAATCTCGTTTGTATAAAAGGATATTTTTGCCTCCAACTACTGATAATTGATACGTTCCACCCCCTGATTTTAGGTATTTTTTTTGTGATAAATCATAAACGGCAAACATTAGATATTTATCCGAACAAATCATGGTAAGTGTATTGCCCGAAGTATCTTTACTTTGCCAAGCTCCGCTAATCGTTGAAGTTTCGGGGATGACTTTGGTGCAAAAAAAGGTAATTGAAAGTAGTAGTGCTAAGATTGTCTTCATGGTTGATATTCTTTGAAAAAAAATTATGATTGATTTAACATTACTTTAACGAATTTCTTGCCAAAATAATATTTGCCTTAAATTCATTCTTATAGCTGAATTAATTACTCAAGTATTTTGGGTAAAATTAAACATTTAAAGGAGCATTTTTGTACATTTTAAAGAACTTTTCAGTGACTGCTTGTTTTAAAAAAAGTTTAATATACTTTTGTTTACGAGGTTCTATAAATCTCTACTAAATATTTGTTAGTCAGACATTTTTAATAAATTATTCCCTACCCGATGTCATTAATTGTTTTAATAGTTGCTTGCACCGTTGCGGCATATTTACTTGGTTCAATCCCAACTGCAATTTGGTATGGTGAGGCTTATTTTGGGATTGATGTTAGAAAACATGGCAGTGGAAATGCGGGTGCAACCAACACATTTAGGGTTTTAGGAAAGCGTGCAGGAACAATTGTTTTACTAATTGATGCTATAAAAGGCTGGATTGCTACGTCCATTGCGCTGATGTTATATTACGTGCATGTTATTGACTGGGCCGATTGTCAGAATCTAAAATTACTGCTCGGTTTTGCGGCAGTTTTTGGGCACATCTTTCCCGTATTTTCTAATTTCAAAGGGGGTAAAGGCGTTGCAACATTATTAGGAATGGTGATGTCAGTGCATCCGGAAGCGGCTTTTGTATGTATGATGATTTTTTTCTTGGTATTTATCTCGTTTCATTACGTTTCGTTAGGTGCAATTATCGCTTCGTTATCATTCCCAGTTTTATTACTGTTAAAGGCTTTTGGACCAGAAAATACGTGGGTGATTGTCTTTGGATTTTTACTTTTTGGCATGATTGTGATAACGCATCGTAAGAATATTGTCAAATTATTTAAAGGACAAGAAAATAAAATGTTTCTTCGGAAAAAGTAGGCGTTGTAGGTGCAACACATAGAAAAGAATGGGGAAACAGAGGTTTTGATAGGATATTTTATTTATCTATAAAAAATGAAGAATTAAAGGTCAGATTTTCTGATTTTTGGTTCTTCATTTTTTACTTTTGTGGGACAATAGCCATGAGCTTTGAGATTGAGCCATGAGAATCCTAATTAAGGTAATTTACAAAAATCATTGCTTAAAGCTCACAACTCAAATCAACAAAATATGCAAAATTATATCCAAGAACATAAAGACCGTTTTCTTTCGGAATTGCTTGAATTATTGAGAATTCCCTCGGTGAGTGCTGATAGTAAATATAAAGCCGACGTGCGCCTTGCGGCAGAATTTATCTGTGAAAAACTCAAATCTGCGGGCGCTGATATGGCTGAGATCAACGAAACAGCGGGTCATCCGATTGTTTACGGAGAGAAAATTATCGACAAATCATTACCAACCATTTTAGTTTACGGACATTATGATGTTCAACCTGCCGATCCACTAAATCTTTGGGATTCTCCACCATTCGAACCGATTGTAAAAGATGAAAAAATCTACGCTCGTGGCGCTTGCGATGATAAAGGGCAAGTTTATATGCATATCAAAGCATTCGAAACGATGATGGCAACAAATTCTTTGCCATGTAATGTCAAATTTATGATTGAGGGTGAAGAAGAAGTAGGCTCGGATAATTTGGGGATTTTCGTAAAAGCCAATAAAGAAAAACTGAAAGCCGATGTTATTTTGATTTCGGATACTGCCATTGTTGCCAACGATATTCCATCAATTGATGTTGGTTTGCGTGGTTTGAGTTATTTGGAAGTCGAAGTTACAGGTGCTAATCGTGATTTACATTCAGGTGTTTATGGGGGTGCTGTGGCAAATCCAATCAACGTTTTGAGTAAGATGATTGCCTCATTACACGATGAAAATAATCACATTACGATACCTAATTTTTATGATGATGTCTTGGAATTAAGTCCTGCCGAAAGAGAAGCAATGGCTTTGACACCGTTTAGCTTGGAGGCATACAAAGAAGATTTAGCGATTTACGACGTAAGAGGAGAAAATGGATATTCAACCATCGAACGTGCTTCAATTCGCCCAACACTTGATGTGAACGGTATTTGGGGAGGATACATTGGCGAAGGAGCCAAAACGGTTTTACCTTCAAAAGCATCGGCAAAAATATCCATGCGTTTAGTGCCAAATCAGCAATCGGACAAAATGACGGCCATGTTTACCAAACATTTTGAGTCAATTGCACCCGCTGGCGTAACTGTGAAAGTACGTCCACATCACGGAGGAGAACCTTACGTTACGCCCACCGACTCAAAAGAATACCGTGCCGCCGAACGTGCCATGCAAGAATCATTTGGGAAAAAACCTGTGCCAACTCGTGGCGGAGGAAGTATCCCAATTGTGGCATTATTTGAAAAAGAATTAGGCTTAAAAACCATTTTGATGGGTTTTGGGCTTGATTCTGATGCCATTCATTCCCCCAACGAACATTTTGGATTATTCAATTTTTATAAAGGCATCGAAACAATTCCTTTGTTTTTTAAATATTATTCAGAGTAACTTCAAAGATAGAATGAGTGAATGATAGAATGTTTTTAAAAATCAATTACTTAAATTTGTTCTATTATAATTATTCACTCATTCAATTATTCTCTCATTCTTTTATTGACCTCATGGCTGAAATTAACTTAGACTTGCTTACTACCGAAGAAACCTCACATTACGATAATTTGGATAAAATGTCGGTAAAAGAGATTTTGGAAGGCATCAATAATGAAGACAAAACCGTGCCTTATGCCGTTGAAAAGGCAATTCCACAAATTGAAGCGCTTGTAAATCAGATAGTTCCAAGAATGAAAGAAGGTGGAAGATTGTTTTATATTGGGGCGGGTACGAGTGGACGTTTGGGCGTAGTTGATGCCTCGGAATGTCCCCCAACGTTTGGCGTTCCTTTTCATATGGTGGTTGGATTAATTGCGGGTGGAGATGGTGCCATCAGAAAGGCCGTAGAAAATGCCGAAGACGATATTGAACAAGCCTGGCAAGATTTATTGGTTTATGATGCAAATGAGTTAGATACCGTCATTGGAATTGCTGCATCAGGAAGAACACCTTACGTGATTGGAGGATTAAATAAAGCTCGTGAAAATGGCTTATTGACCGGTTCAATTTCGTGTAATCAAGACAGTGAAATTTCACACGCATCCGAATATCCAATTGAGGCGATTCCCGGTCCAGAATTCGTAACTGGTAGTACCCGTATGAAATCAGGGACGGCTCAGAAATTGATTTTAAACATGATTTCCACTTCCGTAATGATTCAATTGGGGCGAGTTCGTGGCAACACCATGGTAGATATGCAATTGAGTAATAATAAATTAGTGGTTCGTGCTGAAAATATGGTGATGAAAGAATTGGGCATCGAAAGAGAAGAAGCCGAAGCACTTTTGCAAAAGTACGGAAGCGTAAGAGATTCGGTGGATGCTTATCGAGCCAATTAACAAAACATTAACAAGCAACCTTAAAATAAGACCATAAAAATGTCGTTTTAAGGAAAATAGATGTAAATAATGATAAAATATCAATATTAAAATAGTTATTTTGTCTTTCTATAAAAATTCAAGTTTTCAGAAAATCAATTTTATATTTACCATGAAAAAATTATTATTCAGTTCGATGTTGCTCGCAGGATTAGCTATGAATGCCCAAGCACAAGATTTCCCAGATGATATCAAACCATTGATGTCAAAATATACTTGTACGGCTTGTCATAAAGTAGATACCAGATTAGTAGGTCCAGCTTATACAGAAGTAGCCAAAAGAAAATATACAACGGCAAGAATCCTTGAGTTAATTGCTGTTCCAAATCCTTCACACTGGCCTGGTTATCCACCAATGGCAGCGTTGAAAGTTCCAGCAGAAGATGCGACTAAAATTGCCGAGTGGATTAATTCATTAGCGCCCAAAAAGAAAGCTAAAAAGGCTTAGTGAATGATATTTCAGTACTTTTAAAAATCTCCATGAGACTTAGGTTTCGTGGAGATTTTTTTTGTTTTGGATTTTTTACACACAACCCCTTGATTATCAATAAAAAACTCGTAATTTTGCAGGCCGATTTGAAACCATTTATAACTCAAATCGGTTTATCCAGTATCCATTTCCGAAACACGCACTTTTTTTCGTAGGAAAGTCGCATAGGGAAATGAATCACTCACTTCTACGAGGCTCCATTTTTTGGGCGTTTTTTGCCCTGTTATCCGTTAACAGTTATTAGTAATTAGTGATTTTGAAAGCACTATTATTTTTTAGTGAACTCTTAAACTAACAAACAGTAACCAATAACCGATAACTAAACTCACAAACTCAAAACAGTAAAAAGCCTTGACACAGATGACAGCAACAGGCAGAATTAGTTTTGCCAAAGTCAAAAATTTACTAAAATATCCTGATTTCTTGGATATTCAGGTAAAATCGTTTCAGGATTTCTTCCAGTTGGAAACCGCAGCCGAAAGTCGTACAGACGAAGGTTTATTTAAAGTATTTGCTGAGAATTTCCCAATTGCAGATTCTCGTGAAAACTTTATCCTTCACTTTATTGATTATTCTGTGGATCCTCCGAAATACTCAGTTGATGAGTGTATCGACCGTGGATTGACGTATTCAGTGCCTTTAAAAGCAAAGTTACGTCTTATCTGTAACGATACCGACAACGAAGATTTCGAAACTATCGAGCAGGAAGTATTCTTGGGAAACATCCCTTACATGACCAACCGTGGTTCGTTCGTAATCAACGGTGCGGAGCGTGTAATCGTTTCACAATTACATCGTTCTCCAGGGGTATTCTTCTCGCAGAGTCGTCATACCAACGGAACGAAGTTGTATTCGGCACGTATTATTCCATTCAAAGGTTCTTGGATTGAATTCGCAACCGATGTTAACAGTGTTATGTACGCTTACATTGACCGTAAGAAAAAGTTTCCTGTAACAACGCTTTTGCGTGCTATTGGATATGGTTCAGATAAAGACATTTTGGATTTATTTGGTCTTTCGGAAGAAATTAAAGCGGACAGACCAAGTTTGAAAAAAGCCGTTGGTCGTCGTTTAGCGGCAAGGGTTTTAAGAACTTGGCAAGAAGATTTCGTAGATGAGGATACAGGTGAAGTAGTTTCTATCGACCGTAACGAAGTAGTTATGGAACGTGATTCGACTATCTCAGATAACGATATTGATACAATTATTGATGCTGGTTTAGACACAATCATTCTTCACAAAGAAGATATGAATGTAAACGATTATAACATTATCTATAATACGTTACAAAAAGATTCATCAAACTCAGAGAAAGAAGCTGTTGAGCAGATTTACCGTCAGTTGCGTAATACCGAAGCACCCGATGAACAAACTGCCCGTGATATCATCCAAAATTTGTTTTTTTCTGACAAGCGTTACGATTTAGGTGAAGTTGGTCGTTATAGAATTAACAAAAAATTAGGCCATGATATTCCGATGGGAACGAAAGTTTTAACGAAAACAGATATTATCTCAATCGTTAAATATTTAATCGGACTTATCAACTCAAAAGCCCTTGTTGATGATATTGATCACTTGTCGAACCGTCGTGTTCGTACCGTTGGTGAGCAATTATATTCACAATTTGGGGTAGGTTTGGCTCGTATGGCACGTACTATTAAGGAACGTATGAACGTTCGTGATAACGAAGACTTTAAGCCAGTTGATTTGATTAATGCCCGTACTTTATCGTCAGTAATTAATTCATTCTTTGGTACAAATCAGCTTTCACAGTTTATGGATCAAACCAATCCATTGGCGGAGATTACGCACAAGCGTCGTCTTTCGGCACTTGGGCCTGGTGGTCTTTCTCGTGAGCGTGCAGGTTTTGAGGTTCGAGATGTTCACTATACGCACTACGGTCGTTTGTGTACCATTGAAACACCAGAGGGGCCAAACATTGGTTTGATTTCATCACTTTGTGTTCATGCCAAAATTAATGGAATGGGCTTTATCGAAACCCCTTATCGTACCATTGAAAATGGTAAAGTGAAGGTGGATGAAATTACGTTTTTTACTGCGGAAGAAGAAGATGGCAAGAATATCGTACAGGCGAATGCTCGTTATGATGAGGATGGTGTATTTACCGCTGACCTTGTAAAAGCTCGTTTTGAAGGGGACTTTCCATTGGTTGATCCAAATAATGCACAATTAATGGATATTGCTCCTAATCAGATAGTATCGGTAGCAGCTTCGTTAATTCCTTTCTTGGAACATGATGATGCCAACCGTGCCTTAATGGGATCGAATATGCAACGTCAAGCAGTACCATTGCTACGTCCAGAAGCTCCAATTGTGGGAACTGGTTTGGAAGCAAGAGTTGCGCTTGATTCTCGTACATTGGTTGTTGCTGAAGCAGACGGTGTAATTGAATACGTGGATTCTATCAAAATCGTAGTTAAATACGATATGACGCCAAATGAGTATTTGATTAGTTTTGAAGGAGATACGAAGGAATATAAATTAATCAAATTCCGTCGTACCAACCAAGATACAACGATTAACTTGAAACCAATCGTTCGTAAAGGACAGCGTGTCAATAAAGGACAAGCACTTTGCGAAGGATATGCTACGCAACAGGGCGAATTAGCTTTGGGACGTAACATGAAAGTTGCCTTCATGCCTTGGCAGGGATACAACTTTGAGGATGCGATTGTAATTTCAGAGAGAGTTGTTCGTGATGATATTTTTACTTCTATTCACATTGAGGAATTTGAATTGGAAGTACGTGATACAAAACGTGGAGAAGAAGAATTAACCGCAGAGATTCCAAACGTTGCCGAAGAAACGGTGAAAAATTTGGATGAAAGTGGTGTGATTCGTGTAGGTTCTGATGTGAAAGAAGGCGATATTTTGATTGGTAAAATTACACCAAAAGGAGAATCTGACCCAACACCAGAAGAGAAACTTCTTCGTGCAATCTTCGGAGATAAAGCAGGTGATGTTAAAGATGCTTCTAAAAAAGCACCTCCATCATTGAAAGGTGTGGTTATTGATACTAAACTTTTCAGCCGTCCAAAGAAAGATAAAGACGAACGTGAAAAAGCCAAAAAAGAAATTGCAGGCTTAGCAAAACAACTATCAAAAGACTTGACGGCTATCCGTGCAAAGATGATTGGTAAAATTGTTGAATTGTTAGACGGAAGAGTTTCGGGTGGTATCAAACACAAATTTGGAACGGTAATTATTGAAGAAGGAACAAAATTGACGGCTCGTAACATCGAGGAGTCATTATTCCCAGCTAAAAACCTTTACCGTGATGATAGTTCATACAGCGTTCCAGAAGAAGCCAACTTAATTGCTGACTTAGTTTTAGAAAACGCTACGGACGATGCAGATACAAACGTATTATTATTGCAAATGGTGAAAAACTACAACGTTCGTCGTAACGAAGGAGTAGGTCGCTATAAGCGTGAGAAGTTTGTTTTGGAAGTAGGAGATGAACTTCCAGCGGGTATTGTTAAACTTGCCAAAGTATATATCGCCAAAAAACGTAAGTTGAAAGTAGGTGATAAGATGGCGGGTCGTCACGGTAATAAAGGCGTTGTTGCCCGTATTGTACGTGATGAAGATATGCCATTTGCAGAAGACGGAACCACGATGGATATTGTGTTGAACCCACTGGGTGTACCTTCACGTATGAACATCGGCCAGATTTATGAAACCGTATTGGCATGGGCTGGTCAGAAATTAGGACGTAAATATGCGACACCAATTTTCGACGGAGCAACCTCAACTGAAGTAGCCAAAGAATTAGAAGAAGCAGGTCTTCCAGCATGGGGACGTACTTATCTATACAATGGTTTGACGGGAGATATGTTTGACCAACCAATTACAGTAGGTATTATCTATATGTTGAAACTTGGTCACTTAGTTGATGATAAGATGCACGCCCGTTCAATCGGACCGTACTCATTAATCACTCAGCAACCATTGGGAGGTAAAGCCCAATTCGGTGGACAGCGTTTTGGAGAGATGGAAGTTTGGGCATTAGAGGCATTTGGTGCAGCTAATATCTTACAAGAAATCTTAACGGTAAAATCTGATGATGTAATCGGTAGAGCAAAAGCCTACGAAGCCATCGTGAAAGGTGAAGCCATGCCAAAACCAGGTATTCCAGAATCATTCAACGTATTGATTCACGAATTGAGAGGTTTAGCTTTGGAAATTACTTTGGAGTAATTTCCAAAGTAATGTTTTAAAATGAGTATTTAGAACCATTTTCAACACAAACAAACACGAAAATGTCATTCAAGAAAAATAGAAAAATAAATAGTGATTTCCAGAAAGTAACTATTTCCTTAGCATCGCCCGAGTCAATTCTCGAAGGTTCGCACGGAGAGGTTACTCAACCCGAAACTATCAATTACCGTACTTACAAGCCTGAAATGGGCGGTTTGTTCTGTGAAAGAATTTTCGGACCAACCAAAGACTGGGAATGTCATTGTGGCAAATACAAACGTATTCGTTACAAAGGTATCATCTGCGACCGTTGTGGAGTAGAAGTTACCGAGAAAAAAGTGCGTCGTGAGCGTATGGGACACATCGAACTTGTTGTGCCTGTTGCCCACATCTGGTACTTCCGTAGTTTGCCTAACAAGATTGGTTATTTGTTAGGACTTTCTACTAAAAAACTCGACCAAGTTATCTATTACGAAAGATACGTAGTAGTTCAAACTGGGGTGAAGGCAGAAGACGGAGTGAACAAAATGGACTTCTTAACGGAAGACGAATATTTGGACATTATCGACAAATTGCCTCGTGAGAATCAATTATTGCCAGACGAAGACCCTCAGAAATTCATCGCTAAGATGGGTGCTGATGCTTTGAATATGTTGTTGGAACGTACTGAATTAGATAATTTATCTTATGATTTACGTCACTCGGCAGCAAACGATACTTCACAACAACGTAAGGCAGAAGCCTTGAAGCGTTTGAAGGTTGTTGAAGCATTCCGTGAGGCAGGTACTCGTATTGAAAACCGTCCTGAGTGGATGATTATCAAGATGGTACCCGTAATTCCACCAGAATTACGTCCACTTGTGCCTTTAGATGGTGGTCGTTTTGCAACTTCGGATTTGAACGATTTATACCGTCGTGTAATTATCCGTAACAACCGTTTGAAGCGTCTAATCGAAATCAAAGCGCCAGAAGTAATTTTACGTAACGAAAAACGTATGTTACAAGAGGCTGTCGATTCATTATTCGACAACTCACGTAAAGTAAACGCTGTACGTTCGGAAGGTAACCGTGCCTTGAAATCACTTTCAGATATGTTGAAAGGAAAGCAAGGTCGTTTCCGTCAAAACTTATTGGGTAAACGTGTCGATTATTCAGGTCGTTCGGTAATCGTAGTTGGACCAGAATTGAAATTGCACGAATGCGGTTTGCCAAAAGATATGGCAGCTGAGTTATTCAAGCCATTCGTTATCAGAAAATTAATTGAGCGTGGAATCGTGAAAACGGTGAAATCTGCCAAGAAAATTGTTGATAGAAAAGACCCAGTGGTGTGGGATATTTTGGAAAATGTAATGAAAGGACATCCAGTTCTTTTAAACCGTGCTCCAACGCTTCACCGTTTAGGTATTCAGGCTTTCCAACCAAAATTGATTGAAGGAAAAGCAATCCAGTTGCACCCATTAACTTGTACGGCATTCAACGCCGATTTTGATGGTGACCAGATGGCTGTTCACGTTCCATTGGGACAAGAGGCAATTTTGGAAGCATCTCTTTTGATGTTAGGTTCACATAATATTTTGAACCCTGCCAACGGAGCGCCAATCACGGTACCTTCACAGGATATGGTTCTTGGTTTATACTACGTAACGAAAGGACGTAGACATACACCAGAATATGAAGTGAAAGGCGAAGGCATGAAGTTTTATGGTTTTGAGGAAGTTGTTATCGGTATGAACGAAGGTGTTGTATCGAAACACGCTAATATTACCGTAAAAACAAAAGTGCGTCAAGAAGATGGAACGTTGAAATCAGAAATGGTTGAGACCGTTGCAGGACGTATTTTGTTCAACCTTTGTGTGCCAGAAGAAGTTGGTTATATCAACGAACTTTTAACGAAAAAGAAATTACAACAAATTATTTCTCAAGTATTTAAAATTTCAGGTGTTGCTCGTACGGCCAGATTCTTGGATGATATTAAGGAATTAGGTTTCCAAATGGCATTTAAAGGCGGTCTTTCAATGGGTCTTGGCGATATTATCGTTCCCGAAGAAAAAGCAGCGCTTGTTATCAAAGCCAAAGCGGATGTTGCCTCGGTAACAGAAAACTATTTGATGGGTTTAATTACCGATAATGAGCGTTACAACGCCGTTATTGATATCTGGACATCAGTAAACAAGAAAATTACTGATACCTTGATGAATCAAATGGAGAATGATAAGCAAGGGTTCAACGCTATCTTTATGATGATGCACTCTGGAGCCCGTGGTTCTCGTGAGCAAATTCGTCAGTTAGGTGGTATGCGTGGTTTGATGGCAAAACCTCAAAAGAACTTACAAGGTTCGGTAGGTGAAATCATCGAAAACCCAATTCTTTCTAACTTTAAGGAAGGTCTTGATGTACTTGAATACTTCATCTCAACACACGGTGCTCGTAAGGGTCTTGCCGATACTGCCTTGAAAACTGCCGATGCGGGTTACTTAACTCGTCGTTTGCATGATGTTGCTCAAGACGTTATTATCAACGAAACTGACTGTGGAACACTTCGTGGCTTACAAGTTTCGGCTTTGAAAGATAATGAAGAAATTATTGAACCATTGTCAGAACGTATCTTAGGTCGTGTGTCAATTCATGATGTTTATGACCCAGTTACGAATGAATTATTAATCACGGCTGGTGAAGAAATCAACGAAAAAGCAGCGCTTAGCGTAGATGATACTGCGATTGATTATATCGAAATTCGTTCGGTATTGACTTGTGAAACTCGTAGTGGTGTTTGTGCGAAATGTTATGGACGTAACCTTTCAACGGGTAAAATGGTAAGCATCGGTGAAGCGGTAGGTGTAATTGCCTCTCAGTCAATCGGTGAGCCAGGTACACAGCTTACTTTACGTACATTCCACGTTGGGGGTACTGCTCAAAACGTAACGTTAGATGCAACTATCAAAGCTAAATTTGACGGTATCATCAAGTTTGAAGAGGTTAAAACTGTAACGTCAATTGATACAGAAGGGAAATCAGTCGAAATTGTAATGGGTCGTTCGGGTGAGGTTCAAATCTTGAATCCAGCTACTTTAACGCAAGTTTATATTTCAAATAATGTTCCCTATGGTTCATATTTGAGAGTTAAAGACGGTCAAACAATTACAAAAGGCGAAGAAATTTGTGCTTGGGATCCTTATAATGCCGTAATTCTTTCGGAAGTTGAAGGTAAAGCAGAATTTGATGCCATCGAAGAAAACATCACTTACAAGGATGAAGCCGATGAGCAAACAGGTCTTCGTGAAAAAGTAATTATTGAATCGAAAGATAAAACGAAAAACCCTGCCATCATCATCAACGTAAAGGGCGGGGAAGAACCCGTAATTTATAACGTTCCAGTAGCGGCTCGTTTGGCAATTGAAAATGGTGCGAAAATTAAACCAGGACAAATCTTGGCAAAAATTCCACGTGCGGCAGGTAAAACTCGTGATATTACGGGTGGACTTCCTCGTGTAACGGAATTATTTGAAGCTCGTAACCCTTCTAATCCAGCGGTTGTTTCTGAAATTGACGGTGTAATTACTTTGGGAGGTATCAAACGTGGTAATCGTGAGATTTATGTACGTGCTAAGGATGGCGCAGAACGTAAATACTTAGTGCCATTATCGAAACATATCTTGGTTCAAAATAACGACTTTGTGCGTGCAGGTATTCCACTTTCGGATGGTGCAATCACACCGTCAGATATTTTGGCCATCAAAGGACCAACAGCGGTACAGGAATATTTGGTGAATGAAATTCAAGATGTATATCGTCTTCAAGGTGTGAAGATTAATGATAAACACATTGAGGCAATCGTTCGCCAGATGATGCAGAAAGTGATTATTGATGAATCTGGAGATACAATGTTCTTGAACGGACAAAATGTGGACAGATTCTTATTCCGTGAGGAAAATGATAAAATCACGGACCAAAAAGTGGTAATGGAATCTGGTGACTCAGAGAAAATGAAGGTAGGTATGATTGTATCGGCTCGTGCTTTACGTGATGAAAACTCATCATTGAAACGTCGTGACTTGAAAATCGTAACTGTTCGTGATGCTGAACCTGCTGTTTCACATCCAAATTTGCAAGGTATTACACAAGCATCGTTGGGAACTGATTCGTTCATCTCAGCGGCATCATTCCAAGAGACTACCAAAGTATTGTCTGAAGCATCAATCCGTGCGAAGGCAGATACATTAGATGGCTTGAAAGAAAACGTAATCGTAGGACACTTAATCCCAGCAGGAACGGGTGTACGTAAATACTTAGACTATGTAATTACTTCAAAAGAGGAATTACAGCAAGTAGAGGCCTCGAAAGATGCTAAAGCTGCCGAGAAAGTTGGTTCATACCGAAAAGCTCGTTGGACTGTGTAGTTTATAGAAAATAGCTTGAAATATAAAACCCTCTTGGATTAAATTCCGAGAGGGTTTTTGTTTGTTGTATTTTTACTATTTCAAAATCTGATATTAGGGCATATTAGAAAACGCAATGAATTTACTATTTATCATAACTAAAAAAATAACCGTTGGTATAAATAACCGCTGACAGCAGCTTTTCGCCCTGTCGGCTATTATGCGACGAATAGGGGTAATTCCCTTACAAAATATTTACTCCCGATATTTTATACGCTTCCAATAAACTTTCTGAAGCCTTAGCATCAGTTATCAAATTCCTTACAAAATCAATCTGAGCAAAGGGAAAATATCGGTCACGTTCTAATTTACTCGAATCACAAAGGAAAAAAGTTTCACGGGCATTTTGAGCAATTGCCATCGTAATTTCTGCCTCTTTTTCGCTGGATGCACTCAAGCCATTTTTTAGAGAAATACCATCAATTCCTACAAATGCTTTGTCGGCACGGTATCTTTGAAAATGCTCAACGGCCATTTTTCCGTGGGCCGCCTGTCGCTCAAAATCAATTTCTCCTCCCGCAAAATTAAGATTTACTGATGAGCCAATTAATTCGTTAATAATTGGTAATGAATTAGTTACAATTTTAATTTTCAAATTTCTTATCAAAGGGCACATTCTAAAAACTGTACTTCCACAATCTAAAAATATAACGTCTCCAGGTTGTATTAAGCTAACGGCTTTTTTGCAAATTTCATCTTTTTGATCAGCATTAAAGGCTGATTTTTGAGCAAAACTTACGGGCATTTGCGAGAAGTTCACGGTCATGGCGCCTCCATGGGTACGGATAAGTAAGCCTTGTTCAGCTAAAATTGCTAAATCTCGTCTGACAGTAATCTCTGAAGTTTCGAGAAAATGAGCCATTTCTTTGACATCAATGATATCATCTTGCGCTAATTTTTCAATTATTTTTTGCTTTCTGACTTGAAAATTCATGAGATTACTTTAAATTTGTTCAAAAGTAATCATAAATAATCAATATTAATCAATATGAACCATAAAATTAAAAATATTTCAACCGAAATTCTTTCAAATGATTGGTACACATTACGAAAAGTCACCTTTGATTTTCTGCAAAAAAATGGTACTTGGCTTACCCAAAGTCGTGAGGCTTATGACCGAGGAAATGGGGCGGTAATTTTGTTGTATAACAACGAAACCAAAACCGTTATTTTGACTCAACAATTCAGAATTCCAACCTTTTTGAATGGTAATCCAGACGGAATGTTAATTGAAGCCTGTGCGGGCTTATTAGACGCTGATAACCCAGAAGATTGCATTAAAAAAGAAACCCAAGAAGAAACGGGTTATAAAATTGATGAAGTTGAAAAGATTTTTGAAGTTTATATGTCGCCTGGGTCAGTGACTGAAATTTTATTTTTTTTTGTAGCTAAATATACTAAGAATCAACAAATTAATAAAGGGGGAGGCGTAGAAGACGAAGAAGAAATAGATGTTTTAGAATTAGATTTCCAAAAGGCTCTTATTATGATAAAAACGGGTGAAATAAAAGATGCAAAGACAATTATGTTATTGCAGTACGCTCAAATTAATCAATTAATTCTTACACATAAAGGCTAAAATTTATTTTTAATCAATTGAATTTTCTGATAGTTTCACAATAAAATACTTATCCCTTAAAATAGCTTCATTGTCTCTTCATTTTTCCATTCAATAAAAATTTGTAAATTTTTAGCTATTTTTTTTTAATTTCGTATAGTTTTAATCAAATTTGAGTCAAAAGAGGAAAAAAATAACCATCTTTACACTCAAAACCAATGATAATATTGCTTTGAAATCCTTACTGAAGTTTAAAAAATGGATATGGTTCGTTGTGTTAGCGAGTATCTCACTATCTCTCGTAGTTTTTGCGGAAAATATCCACCGTCTTCAGAAGTGCAAAAAAATCAATATTTTGATTGAAGGAAACAATGAAAATCGCCTAATCACGCCCCAAGAAATATATTTGCTAATCGCTCCAAATGTTGTTGAAAGCCCAGAAGGGAAACCTTTTGATAGAATAAATTTCAAGAAAATTGAGAGCAGAGTACGAGCAAACAAACTCGTTAAAAACTGTCAAGTTCATCGTGATTTAAGCGGTGAATTAACGGTTGATATCGAAGAACACACCCCCATTGCCAGAATAGTAAGTAACAGTAAACCAGATGATTACGTTACTGATAAAGGAGAATTGATTGGTATTTCACCGCACCATACCGTCAGAGCTTTATTATTATCAGGGAATTATTTCGAACTAACCCACAATTTAAAAGGCGAAAAAAATAAGCCAATCCTTGACCTTATCACTGCGATTAATGAAGATGCTTTTTGGAAAGCTCAAATTTCGCAACTGATTATCGAAAAGGATGGCGGCATTACGCTTGTTCCTGAAATTGGAAATCATTTAATTGAATTCGGTATGGGGATTGAAATTGAGGCTAAATTCAGGAAATTAAAATTATTGTACAAAGAAATTCTCCCATCAAAAGGGTGGGATAAATATAAAAAAATCAGCGTAAAATATAGAAATCAGATAGTATGTGAGTGATTTCGATTTTCGGTTTTAAGCTCAAATAAATCACAAATCACGAATCGAAAATTCACAATCGAAACAAACTACCCTCCCATGAGCGAAATAATTGTTGGACTTGACATAGGAAGCAAACAAGTGAACGTTGTTGCTGGCAGACTTGACCATTTGGGCAAGCTGGAAATTCTTGGTTTGGGTAAAGCTGACACTACGGGCCAGGTATCTAAAGGTGTTGTATTGAATGTCAATAGAACCATTGAAGCCGTACAATCGGCCATTGAACAAGTAGAAAATCAAGCAAATATTCATATTAGAGGTGTTTTTGCGAGTGTGGCAGGTCCAAACATTCATATAACAAAGCACCGTGCTATCATAACCAGACAAACGGAAGGCGAAGAAGTAACCGTTACTGATGTTGATCAAGTTGCTAACGATGCTAAACGAACGTTTATATCAAAAGGAAATGCCATTATCCATATGCTTCCACAAGAATATTTTGTGGACTCAATTGGTAATATTTATGACCCAGTTGGTATCAGTGGCTTGAAACTGCAAGGAGATTTTATGATGATAACATCACCTCAAGCAGAATTTGATAAAACAAAACGTTGCATTGAAAGTGCCAAAGAGAAAATTGAAATTGAAGGCGGATTGGTATTTTCAGCCTTTGCTGCTTCTTTGGCAGTATTGACTCCCCAAGAAAAGAAAAGTGGCGTTTGTTTGGTTGATATAGGCAGTGGCATGACCGAAATTGTAATTTTTCACAAAGGAATTGTACGCCATATTGCTGTTTTGCCATTTGCTGGAGATGCCATCACGGCGGATATTGAGCAAGGTTGTGGCATTTCAACGGAATATGCTGAGCAACTGAAAGTGAAGTTTGGCTGCGCCGTTGCCGATGAAATTTCGGTGGAAGAAGTTGTGACCATTCCAGGGATTAATGGACGTAAAACGAAAACTATTTCTGTAAAGAACGTTGGAATAATTATCGAAGAACGTCTGAAAGAAATAGTTGCCTTAGTGGAAGCAGAAATTAGCCGTTGCGGATACGGAAATCGTTTGAACTGCGGAATCGTCCTCACGGGCGGAAGCGTACAGATGTCATACATTGGCGAATTATTCGAGCGAGTAACGGGTCGTGATGTGAGAATTGGACATCCGAACGAAAATTTAGGTAAAACCCTTACCGAAGAAATCAAAAATCCAACTTATGCAACCGCCGTTGGTTTGGTTTGGAAAGGAATTAAAGACATAGACGAACGAGAGGATTTATACAAAGAGTTGCGTAAAGATGCCCCGCCAATTGTTGTTACAGTACCCACTGTTCAACATTTAAACGGAAATCATAATGGCAAAAAAATAGTAGAGCCAGAGAAAAAGAAGGGGTGGAATCTTTTTGCAAATATGAAAAAAGCTGCAAATAGGATAATGGGCGAAGATTTGGGTAATTCTGATTCTTATGATAATGAGAAGTCTTAGAGAAGAGCGTTTTTGGTTGAATATTTGAGTAAATTTTCTTAAATTGTATCTAAAATAGAATTATAAAGATGGTACAAACGAAAGACATATCAAAAATTGAAGTTCCTCATACTTTGGATGAATTCATTCGTTGGGAACCTAATGATGGCTTTAAATATGAGTGGAATGATGGCGAGATAATTAAATTTACAGGAATGAAAAGAAAGCATTTAAGGTTAATTCAAAATCTCAATAATTTTTTTGATAAGACAAAAGCAAAAAAAGCAAATGGGCAATTAATTTGTGAGCAAGATGTGATGGTGACGGGAATACAATTGAGAAGACCAGGTTTAGCGTATTTTACGAATGAACAAATAAGAAGTGATGAGAATGACGAGCCAATTCCTGAATTTTGTATAGAAGTTATTTCAACATTCGACCAGATAAATGAGATTAAGATAAAGCTGAGAGAATACTTCAAAAATGGTGTTAAGGTTGTGTGGTTAATAATGCCCGACCAAGATATGGTAGAGGTTTATACATCTCTTAAAGAAATAACAATTTGTACAAGCACAGATATTTGTTCAGCCCAACCTGTTTTAGATGATTTTGAAATAACGGTGGAAGAGCTATTAAAATAAATTTTTTTGTAAAACGAATGCTCAATATTCAAGTGAATTCACTTGAATATTGAGCATTCGTTTTATTTTACCTTTTTCATCCAAAAAGATGTTGCACCCATATCTCTGTTTTTATTCAAAACTGAAAATGCTTCATAAATTTTTTCTGGATAATAAGCTCTCATATATCCAATAATAACACTTATTTCAAAGTGTGAATTTAAAGTTAAAAATGCTTCTAACAAATATTGCTCATTCCATAAACGGACATCTTCAATAACCCATTCGTAAGGATAATCGGAAGGAGTTAAAATGTCGTGTACGTGAACATAAACACCTTTTTTCAATGTAGGCAATAAAGTAAGATATTCAAATAATACATCTCCTTGTGGCCTAATAATATGGGATGAATCGATAAATAACATATCATTTTCTTCTAATTGCTGAAAATATGACAAGTTAACTTCTTCAATTTTTTGTCTTAATACAGTTACTTCTTTTTGCTCAAGCCAATCCATTTCATACGGCTCAATACATATTAACTCACAATTATAATTGTTATTCTCTTCTTTATTCTTTTTAATTGCTTCCAATGCAATTAAGGTAGAATTGCCACTTCCTATTTCAATTATTTTTTTTGGTTTAATGCTACGAATCATTGAATAATAACATTCGGCATCACCAGCACCATAAGCCCCATTTCTGAAGTAAAAAGAATTTTTATAATCTAAAGGGATTTCAATTGGGAATAATTCTAATTCACTTTGATAAGTAAAAGTTGATAAAACTTGAAGTTGATTTTCATCATTAAGATTAATGCCTGTTAAATTTCTTTTCTCATTCAGAGAATGCCTTAAATTTTTGGGATTGAAGAGTGGATGATAATAGTGGTCGAGGATGACATTAATATTGGTAGCGTAGAGAGTTTTTTGGTTAATCGGATAATTTTTAAGATTAATGCCGATTACCATTCCCTCATGAATCTTAACCAACGAGCTGAAAGATAGGTAAGAGGAACAAAAAGAATATCTAAGATATTTTTCATTTGAGCGATTATTGTGGAGATTAAAAAAGTGAATAGTTTTGAAAACTTATTTTTTATTAAATATTGAGTGTAATTTATTAAGATTTACGTTCAATATTTAGGGTCAAATTTTCCTAAATATTGAACGTAAACAAATTATCTAAAACTGTTCCAATCCACCAAAGAAGAAACTTCCTTCAATTACTGCATTTTCGTCAGAATCTGAACCGTGAATCGCATTTGCACCAATTGATTTAGCAAATATTTTACGAATTGTTCCTTCGTCAGCCTTAGCAGGGTCGGTTGCACCTACTAATAAACGGAAATCAGCTACGGCGTTTTCTTTCTCCAGAATCATTGGAATAATTGCCCCAGACGACATATATTCACATAATTCTCCGTAAAAAGGTCTTTCTGCGTGAACGGCATAAAATTCGCCCGCCCGTGACTGTGTTAATAAAGTTTTCTTCATTGAAACAATGCGGAAACCTGCCTCCTCAATCATTTTAATAATTGCACCTGAATTACCGTCCGCAACTGCGTCAGGTTTAATCATTGTGAATGTTCTGTTAGTTGCCATGAAATGGTGTTTATGTGTTATAAAATAAAATTTTTGACAAAATTACGCAACCTAAACTGTTTTAGAAACCTTACCGTCCTTTTTGTGAATAATTCTCCCTAACTTTGTGCTTTATTATTAGATTTTTGGGGTTTGGTATTTAAGTCTTACTATTATACGAATTTATTTTTTGAATTGTTTAGTAAAAAGATAATCCGCTATTTACGAACAAATACGCCAAATTTACGATCGAAAACACTATCCATTTGTCACAATCAATGCAAAATTTTGAAGCCTTTCGTGAGTTAATCCAAACGCCCCGAAACATCGTGATTACCACCCATTTCAAACCTGATGCAGACGCACTTGGGTCGTCGTTGGGTTTGGCAGGTTATCTAAAAAAGAAAGGTCATAAAGTCTCGGTCATTACGCCCTCAGATTATCCAAGTTTTATTGCTTGGATGGCTGGAAATGAGGAAGTTATGAATTACGAAAATTATAAAATTCGTGGTAAAACAAACAACCTTATTGCTAATGCTGACGTTATCTTTTGCCTTGACTTTTCTGTTTTAGCCAGAATCGAGGCAATGGCAGAACCCGTAAGACAATCAAAAGCGGTGAAAGTTATGATTGACCATCATACTTTTCCAGAAGATTTTGCAGAATTTACGTATCATGATACCAAAGCGGCGGCAACAGCGCAATTGATATTCCAGTTAATTGAATTATTGGATGAAAAATATCTTTTAGATATTCCGATTTGTGAATGTCTATACGCTGGGATTATGACGGATACAGGTTCATTCCGCCATCCAAGTACCACTGCGGCGGTTCATAGAATTGCGGCGGATATTATGGAACTTGGCGTGAATACAAATCTTATTCACCGAAGAATTTATGATAGTTCGACGGTAGAAAGAATGAAGTTTTTGGGATATGTTTTATCCGAAAAATTAGTTGTTTTACCTGAATATAGAGTCGCTTATTTCACCGTTACAGAAGAAGAATTGAAAAGGTTTAATTCTCAAACGGGTGATACTGAAGGAATTGTGAATTACGGATTGCAAATTGAAGGCATTGTGATGTCAATAATTATTGTTGACCGACCTGAAGCAATCAAGATGTCTTTCCGTTCGGTAGAAGAATTTGCCGTAAATCAAATTGCTTCAAAATATTTCAATGGTGGTGGTCATAAAAATGCTTCGGGAGGTAAAACTACTGGAATTGGCTTGGCAGGAACGGTGGAAAAATTAATGAGTATTTTACCAGAATATCAAGAAATGCTTTTAGCGGTAAAAAGTTGATGTTCGGCTTTCGATGTATATTTCGAACAACGAATATCGGACACCCAATAACAAAAATCGAAAACGAAAATCAAACAACGACAATCGAACAACGAAATTTAAAATTAACAACTAACGAATAACAAACAGAAAAATGTTCAAAAAACTAAGTGTAGTAATGCTTGCCGCCAGTATGTTGGTAGGATGTAACAAAAACAAAATTGAAGTAAAAGAAGGCGTAAAAATTCAGATTCATAGCCACGATGACAAAGCCAGAAAATTGAAAGATGGCGATATTGTTTCTTTTTTAATTAAAATCAAAACAGGATCGGATTCATTGCTTCAAGAGCAAATCGACGCAACAAAACCTGCTCGTGATATGGTTCAGCCCGCAGGTCAAGCTGGCTACAAAGGTTCTTTACAAGATGGATTGCGTTTATTGGCAGTGGGTGATAGTGCCACCATTTATGTACCCGTAGATTCAATTTCTAAAGGCGGTCAGCAATTGCCTCCATTCTTGAAAAAAGGAACTGACATTAAATATTCAGTGAAAATTTTGAAAGTACAAACAAAAGCTGAGTTTGATAAAGACATGGCAGCTGAACAAGCTAAATTGAAAGTGGAAGCAGATGCACGTAAAGCGCAATTGCCACAAATGATTGCTGATTATGTGAAAAAAACAGGATTGGCTTTCAAAACTACGGCTTCGGGTTTACAATATTCAGTGAAAACAGAAGGAACGGGTGATAGTCCAAAAAATGGCGATGTTTGTAAGTGTAATTATATCGGTAAATTCTTTGACGGAAAGATTTTCGACCAAAGTAAAGCACCAATTGATATGCCAATCGGACAGATGATTCCAGGATTCAACGAAGCATTAATGTTAATGAAAAGAGGTGGAAAAGCTACTTTTGTTATTCCTCCAGCAATTGGATACGGTGAGCAAGGCGGTGGACCAATTCCTGCCAATACGCCTTTGGTTTTTGAGGTAGAATTGTTGGATTTCAAGAAAGGACAATAAAAGGAGACGGGAGGAATGGGAACAGGAGGAGCAATGCGCTCGTCTCCTGTCTCCATTCCTCCTTTATTTCTTTCTTCCTAAAATAACTTTAACAGTTTTTAACTTCAAAAAACGCAATCATTGTTGTTATTTTGCGTTTTACTTAGAAACTAAAATTACGTCTCGAAAACCGAGATAATATAATGAAAATTAGATTATTACAAGTTTTATTGTTTGGAACATTATTCGTTTCGTTGAGTTCTTGTCTATCAAAAGTGGTTTTGGAAGACGATATTATTTTACAACAAAACGAAACCCAAATTCAACAATATATCAGTGCTAAAAAACTAACCACTCAAAAAGCAATTAATGGCGTCTATTATGTCATCATAAAGTCGAACCCAAGCGGAAGATTGATGGTTTTGGGTGATACTGTGCGTTTGCATTATGTTATTTCAAGATTAGACGGTACTAAAATTGATAGTTCGTCAGTCCTTAAAAATCAGCCATTTACGTTTTATAATAATTTAAAGAATGGGAATGGCGGAAATACGAATATTTTCTTAAAAATGCTTCCATTTATGCGTGAGGGTGAGCAAGCAACTTTTATTTTACCTTCAACTTTGGCGGGAGATTCGCAAGCATTTCCAAACTTACCCGCTAATTCACCAGTTCGGTGTGATATTTCATTCATGAAAATTTATAGTGAAGAAGTAACGATTGATGATTACGTGGCTAAAAATAAAATCCAGCTCACGAGTAAAGACTCATTGGTAAGTACGCTAACGGGATACACGAGTTATCTGCGTTATATTAAAGTGAGGGAAGGATCGGCTGATGTTATTACTGGTAAAGTTGCTAAATTAAAATATACTGGCAGACTTTTGAATGGATTCGTTTTTGATAGTAATATTAGTAGAACAGATTCATTAAATTATACAATTGGAGGGACAAATTCGTTGGTACAAGGCTTTGCTGCTGGTGTTGCCAAAATGAAACTTGGCGAAAAAGCAACTTTCATTATTCCTTCTGGTTTGGGATATGGCAGAACGGGGAGTGGTAACAAAATACCAGGCGAATCAACCCTGATTTTTGATGTAGAAATGGTAGCTTTAAAAGATAAATAAAATAATGAATAAGAAAAATATTTACAAATTTTTGATGATTGGTTTAATGGGGTTAGCCGTAGCTTGTACTACTACCACAGACCCAACACCAAGTACCGATGTTAGTGCCGAAACTTTAAAATCAATTACGGATTACGGTACATCAAAAGGTTTGACATTTACCAAATCTGCCGATGGTATATTTTATGCCATCAGTACTGCCAATCCGACGGGCAGAGTACCTTTAGCGAATGAGTATGTGAAAGTACATTATACTTACACTAAATTTGATGGTACAGTTTTAGATAGTACAGCCGTTAATCTGAAAGTGCCATTGGCATTTCCATATTTAGCTTATAATACCTTGATAAATTACGCAGTAGCTTTAATGAAAGAAGGTGAAACGGGTACTTTTGTATTTCCACAAACCACAAATTCTACTGCCCCAATGGCTTTGAAAGCGACATTGCTTTCTTCTCGTAATGAAACCGAACAAATTAATGAATATGCTGCGGATAAATTTGTAGGAACAACACTTAAAAAAACTGCTTCGGGAATTCAATATCTCATTACAAAAAGCAGTGCAACGGGTGATTCTGTCAAAACCGCAAAATCTGCCATTGTAAATTATACAGGAAAATTATTATTCAAAAACCGTGGCAGAGATACGAATGGATTTTATATTTATACCGACCAATTTGATACGGGTAGTTTCACGTTTGCCTTAGGTCAATCTGCGGTTGTGGCAGGTTTTGAAGAAGCAGCAAAACTATTGAAAGTTGGTGATAAAGGCATATTTATCTTTCCTTCATCATTGGGTTACGGTGCCAAAGGAAGTCTAAATAGTACAACTGGGCTATATACGATTAATCCTTATACGCCTTTGCTTTTTGAAATAGAAGTAACGGGAGTTGTTAAGTAAAATGTACAATATAAAATATTAGTATTTTAAGCCCTTTCGTCATGAAAGGGCTTTTTACGTGAGAAAATCATGAAAACAAAACTTTGCTTTGCCACCAACAACGTCCATAAATTAGCAGAAATCCAAGCGATTTTGGGTGATACTTTTGAACTGATTAGTCTTGCTGAAACTGGTTGCAAAGAAGAATTACCCGAAACAGGCAATACGTTGGAAGCTAATTCTTTGGAAAAAGCCCAATATCTGTATGACCATTATCAGATAGATTGTTTTGCGGATGATTCTGGTTTGGAGGTTTATGCCCTTGCAGGCGAGCCTGGAGTAGATTCCGCTCATTACGCAGGACCACAACGAAGTCACGCCGATAATGTCAATTTGTTATTGAAGAATTTAGCGGGTAAAACCGACCGTTCTGCACAGTTTAGAACAGTGATTACGTTGATTCAAAATGGAGAAGTCACGCAGTTTGAAGGAAGTATCAAAGGACAGATTATTAGTGAATTAAGAGGCTCAGAAGGCTTTGGATATGACCCGATTTTTGTTCCAGAAGAATACCAAACAACTTTTGCTGAAATGTCTTTGGCAGAGAAAGGGAAAATATCGCATCGAGCGAGGGCTTTTGGGAAATTGGTGGCGTATTTGGGGTATAAACTTTCAACGAAACAAATCAGATTTTAACCTCATTAGATTTAAAACTAAATGAAATGTCACTTCCTTTCGAATACCATGAATTTGTCAGCTTCAGAATAATACCAAACCCAATAATCTGAAAATGATGGTAGCAACACATATTTATAGATTACTTGTTTAAGATTAGGCGTTTTAGGTTCTATTACATTAATGTCATAAAGAAAACAATTTATGATTTTTTCTGTTTCAGAATCAATAATTGCAATATAAGTACCTAAACCAGATTCAGGCAATCCATCAGAATCACCAGGTTTATTCGTTAAATATCCAATAGCTCCACCAATAGCTCCACCCGAAATTCCCATGGCTGTTCTATTGATTTGTTTTTGTTGTTCTATTTTAAATTCAGATAAACTCTGTGATGTTCTCGTAAAACCTAAATTCATAATAATCATTCCATATCTCTCACCACTTGATTTAATAGTTTTCAATATTAATTCTGGAACTTTATAATTTTTAATCATTTGTTTTAACTGAGATTTGCTTTCTTTTTGATTTGCCTGTAAAAATGTAATACAAGAAGAAAGCTCTTGGATGTATTGCTTTTTAACAGAAGAATCAACAATTACGTGTTTTATCGGTAAATTAATGAATCGCATAAAGCTATCAACACCTGCCTTTGCTGACTTACTTACTATTTCAGCTAACTTGTCTTTACTTTGTTGAGAAATAGGATTATTTTCTTTCTTTGACTTCATAATATCAATAATACTTTCTATTGGTAAAACTCCAATTGAAGTGATTTCTTTAGGTTTTACTGTAATTATTTTTTTTATTCTTTGTGCGGATGTTGAAGAAAATATACCTATGAAAGCCAAAATAAATAGTAGTTTATTCATGATTTTAAAATGATAAATGTGTTAGT
>JBBAKY010000021.1:24106-36526 GCA_040403295.1 Arcicella sp. | reverse complement strand
CTAATTGATAAACGTTTAATTTTACGTATTATGAGAAAATCATTTCAATATTTTTGGGGAAGCATTGCAACCATTTTATTTATCTTTCTGATTCTTTTTGGTTTTGAGATGTTTAAAATGTCTGGCGAAAGAACATCTGTGAACAAAGTTGAAAGATTACATAAGATGAAGTAAATTTGATTTTTTGATTCAAATCAAAAGGCTATTCAATATTATTGGATAGCCTTTTAGACTTTATTTTTAGAATAAATAATCGTATTTGTACAATTACTAATTTAGATGTTTAATAGCACGTAATAGTATAATTTTTAATTCTCCCAAAAAACGTTGCCCCAAAAGGACAACGTTTTTTTACGCCTAAAAAATAAATTTGTTATGCTTGCATACTATTATTTTTGTCACTATTTTTACATAAAATTGTATGCAAGCATAATAAATCTATTCAAACAATTAACTTTGCTGAATCGGGGAAATGAGCTTGCTATCTTCATAAAATTGTATGCAAGCATAATAAATCTATTCAAACAATGGCACAACAATATTCACGTCGCAATCTCGACTTTATGTTAAAGGAAGTTCTCAATGCAGGAGAATTGACTAAATATCCTTATTTCCAAGACTATACGCCCGATATGTTCGATATGGTATTGGATGCCAATGAGGAAATTGCTGAAAAAATATTACGTCCTGCTTATGTCTCGTCTGACAGAAATCAGCCTGAATTGGTGAACGGACAAGTGAAAGTTCATCCTGCCGTGGGGGATTATGTGAAGGCGATGGGAGAAGCGGGAATGATTGGTTCGATGTTTAAATACGAACACGGCGGACAACAATTGCCAACGCTCGTGGGTGCAGCGGCGGAGATGATCCGTGGTTCGGCAAATAATGCTTTTGTGATGTTTACGGGCTTAACGGCTGGTTCGGCTCACTTGATTTTATCGTTCGGTTCGGACGATTTGAAAGAGAAATTTGCCTCTAAAATGATAGATGGAACTTGGACGGGTTCGATGTGTTTGACAGAACCACAGGCAGGAAGTTCATTATCTGACGTGGTGACAACTGCCTCTCCGCAAGCGGATGGAACGTACAAGATGAAAGGTCAAAAAGTGTTCATATCGGCGGGAGATCACGATATTGCGGATAATATCGTTCACTTAGTTTTGGCTCGTATTGATGGCGCTCCACTCGGAACGAAGGGGATTTCGTTGTTGGTTGTTCCCAAATTTAGAGATAACGGAAGTGGTTCATATACAGAGGATAACGATGTAATTTCAACGGGTATTTACCATAAAATGGGTCAAAAAGCAACGCCAGCGATGCACTTGACTTTTGGTGATAAAGATAATTCGGTGGGATATTTAGTAGGAGAACCAAATCAAGGCTTGAAATATATGTTTCAAATGATGAACGAAGCTCGTTTGGGCGTAGGTATGGGCGGAACATATATTGCATCAGCCGCCTATTACGCATCTTTGGAATACGCAAAAGAGCGTCCGCAAGGAAGACGTTTGAATAACAAAAATTTAGAAGAAGGTCAAACTTTTATCATCAATCACCCAGACGTAAAACGAATGCTTTTATTCCAAAAAGCCATCGTGGAAGGTTCTTTGGGGCTTTTGATGGAATGTTATTTCTGGGAAGACATGATAAATGCCTTGGGGCGTGATTCGGAAGAAGCCAAACCATACCATTTGATGTTGGATATGATGACAACGGTCGCCAAAACTTATCCTGCCGAAATGGGTATTAAATCAGTGAACGAAGGCCTGCAAGTTTTTGGTGGCTATGGTTATACCGAAGATTTTCCTTTGGAACAAATGGCTCGTGATATTCGTATTATGTCTATTTACGAAGGCACAACGGGGATTCACTCTTTGAATCTTTTGGGTCGTGGAATTACTGCCAACGGTGGAAAAGGGCCTCAATTATTGTTTGCGGAGGTTTTGAAAACGATTGAAGAATCAAAAACGCACGATGATTTAAAACCTTATGCTGAGAAATTAGAGAAGGAATTGGGGCGTTTACAAAAAGTTACGATGCACCTTTTGGGAATTGCTGCCAAAGGAGACAATGAAGTTTTCTTAGCGGATGCAAATCTTTATATGGATATGTTCGGAATTGTAACCGTAGCTTGGTGTTGGTTAAAGCAAGGAATTGTCGCTAAAAATGCCTTAGTAACGAACAGTTTTGAGGGAGATGAATTAGCATTTTATGAATCAAAAATTCACACGATGAAATTCTTCTTTCATTATGAATTAATAAAAACCTTGAGTTTAGCCGCTCGCTTGTTGGATACAGAAGTGTTGACAATCAATAAAGAAATTGAATTGGCGGTATAATTTGAAATTTATGAAGGGTAACCTTTAAAAGGCAACTTTCCGTAATAAAATCGCTTTTTTGAAATTACCAACGCATCATCAAACTAAAATCCTTGCCTTCGGGTGAGGATTTTTTGTCACAACCGTTCCCCTGCTTTTACCGCCACATTCAAAAAATTATCCGCAGGTGGTACTGGACACGTAAAGGTGTAATTATAAGCACAATACGGATGATATGCTCGGTTAAAATCTATGTTAATTTGATTCCCTTTTACATCATCAATCCCGAAATCAAGGTAGCGTCCCGCCCCGTAAGTTTCTTTATTGGAAGTCAAATCCTTGAAAGGTAAAAACAAATTCCCCTCTGGTGTTTTGAATATTTTTAACGTACATTTTATACCCTCAATTTCAAATGTTAGATTTCCAAAAGCCTCGTATTCTTCAACTTCTCCGCCCGACATCGAAATATTGATTGTTTGTCCAGAAGTTACACGGTCAATTTTTCCTACAACTTTATACAAAGAATTGACTTCAAAATATTTCAAACCTGTAAACTTCACTTTATCCTCAATCGGTGATGCCGTATCTTTTTTCAAATAAGAATCTTTATCATTTCTCGAATTTTGAATGGTTTTAACGTATTCATTATCAATTACTTGAGAAGGTTTAATTTCTTCATTTCCAACGAAAGAATAAACCAAAATGGCAATAACAACCGCAAAAACTGAGAGGAGGAAAAATTTATTTTTGAACATGATTTTATGTGCTTTTGATTATTTTATGGTAAAGAAAACGCAATTTACTAACTTGCAAGTAATTATCAGAATTTGGATTGCGAAACGTCGCACCGTATTGAATTAACGAACTTTAGAATTTTGAAACGACAATTTCAAATCCTAAATCCTAAATCCCAAAAACGTGTTTACAGGAATAATAGAAGCCATTGGCACACTAAAAAATACAAAATCAGAAGGTACAAATATCACTTTTACCTTTACGTGCCCATTCACCAACGAACTAAAAATCGACCAAAGTTTATCCCACAATGGCGTATGTTTAACGGTAATTGATGTTCAAGGAAATGACTATTCCGTTACGGCAATTGACGAGACTTTACAGAAAACAAATATCTCCAACTTACAAATTGGCAGCAAAGTAAATCTGGAAAGGTGTATGCCCGCTCATGGACGTTTTGATGGGCATATTGTACAAGGACACGTGGACCAAACTGGCGTAGTTGCAAGCATTATCGAAAAAGACGGCTCATGGCTTTATGATTTTATTTATTCGCCTGATTTAGAGAATGTTACCGTAGAAAAAGGTTCAATTTCTATTAATGGAACAAGTTTAACGGTTTTCAATTCTGGCATAAATACTTTCAGAGTAGCCATTATTCCATATACTTACGAAAACACCATTTTTCATACTCTAAAAGTAGGCGATGTAGTCAATTTAGAGTTTGATATTGTAGGAAAATATATCAAAAAAATGCTAAAAATGTGAATGGTACGCAGATGACGCAGATGCTTCGCAACACAGATATAAGAAGATTTTCTTTTCGGATTAATCTAATTTTAGAGACTTGATTATCATTGCAATGAAAAAATTTTATTAAATCTGCGTTGCCGTAGGCATCAAGGCGGACGGCGAGTCTCATCTGAGTGCCATAAAACTCACACCAATTCTACCACGTAAACTTTCTGTTTCCCGTGATTAATTAGTAAATATTTACCTCTCAATAATCCAAAGTCCAAAGCCTTATTTGGGTCAGTGATTTTTACTTTATTCACACTAACAGAATTTGCTTGAATTGCTTTACGAGTATCTCCCTTCGATTTAAAAATCATTGGTTCACCCTTCTCATCCAAAATCAAAGTTGCTAAAAAGTCCGTAAGATTCGCACATTTTTGATAATCTTCTTTACGTATTTTTATTAAATCTAAGGCCTCAATTACTTGACTATCAACCAATTCAAATTGTTCGATTACATTTTTATCGAATAATAATTCCGAAGCGGCTTTCACAATTTCAAAGTCTTTTGCTGAATGTACACGAGTTGTCACATCTTTTGCAATCGCTTTTTGCAGAATGCGTAAGTGCGGTGCTTCGGCGTGTTCTGCTTCCAAACGTTCAATTTCTGGTTGAGAATAAAGCGTAAATACTCGCAATAATCTTGCACATTCCGAATCTGCCGTATTCAACCAAAACTGATAAAACTGATATGGAGTGGTCATTTCGGGGTCTAACCAAACATTGCCCGATTCTGATTTTCCAAATTTTGTTCCATCCGCTTTCGTTACCAAAGGCGTGGTTAAAGCAAAAGCACGATGTTCGATTTCTTCACTTCCACCAACATCCGTTGTGGCTTCCTTGCGACGAATAATCTCAGTTCCCGTGGTAATATTCCCCCATTGGTCAGAACCGCCCATTTGTAAGCGGACATTCTTGTTTTTATACAACCAATAAAAATCGTAACCTTGTAATAATTGATACGAAAATTCGGTGAATGAAATCCCCGTTTCAAGGCGTTTCTTTACCGAGTCTTTCGACATCATATAATTGACAGACAGGTGTTTACCCGCTTCACGAAGAAAACCTAAAAAAGAGAAATCTTTGAACCAGTCGTAATTATTGACCATCTCCGCAGAATTATCGCCCGCATTAAAATCCAAGAATTTCTCTAATTGTTTTTTGATACTATCCTGATTAAAACGAAGGGTTTCTTCCGATAAAAACTCTCTTTCAGCCGCTTTTCCCGATGGGTCGCCAATCATGCCCGTAGCTCCACCAACGAGGGCAAAAGGCTTGTGTCCGCACAATTGAAAGTGTTTCAAGAGCATGATAGTGGCTAAATTCCCGATGTGCAATGATGCTGCCGTAGGGTCAAAACCGATATAAGCCGCCGTCATTTCCTTATTCAATTGCTCTTCGGTACCAGGCATCATGTCTTGCAACATTCCACGCCAACGAAGTTCTTCTATAAAATTTGCTTGCATTTCGTATTAAAAAGAGAAAATATTGATTTCTAAAGCACAAAGTTAGAGATTGTACGTTGATATTTCTTTACTATTTGAGCAGAATGTTAAGCGAATCATTTAACGGTGTTGAGCTTAGATAATTTATTCAAAGAAAGTTTCACTTTGAGCCAAGCCTTCCTTTTGACCAATTTTGACCATTCCACAAATTCATTAAAAATCTTAAAAAATCATTTCGTAACTTGTTGTTTAGTAAATTATTCATCCATTCAAGAACTAAGCAACAAATGAAAAATCTTCACAAAAACCTCCTACTTGGCACATCTTTGCTGTTGGGAACAACCCTTGCGAATGCCCAAATACAGTATCCACTAACCAAAAAAATTGAACACACTGACGATTATCACGGGGTGAAAGTATCAGACCCTTATCATTGGTTGGAAGACGACCGTTCTGCCGAAACTGCCGAATGGGTGAAAGCTGAAAACAAAGTTACTTTTGATTATTTAGAGAAAATTCCGTACCGAAATATGTTGAAAGAGCGAATTGAGAAAGTCTTTAATTACCCAAAATATTCCGCTCCATCTCGCAAAAATGAATGGTTTTATTTCTCAAAAAATGACGGTTTGCAAAATCAATCGGTACTTTATCGTCAAAAAGGATTAGACGGAACGCCCGAAATTGTGCTTGACCCCAACAAACTTTCAGCCGATGGAACTACTCGTTTAGGAGCATTTGCCGTGTCAAAAAATGGGAAATATGCCGTTTATTATCTCTCAAAAGGTGGCTCAGATTGGCAGGAAGGTTATATTATGGATTTAGCAACGAAACAAAATTTACCTGACCATTTGGAGTGGATAAAGGTTTCTGGCGCTTCGTGGCAAGGAAATGGGTTTTATTATAGCCGTTATCCAAAACCAGCAGGTAGTGCTTTGGCGGCAAAAAATGAAAATCACCAAGTGTTTTATCATAAAGTTGGAACGTCACAAGACCAAGATGAATTGGTGTATGAAAACAAAGAAAATCCACAACGTTTTAATTCAGTTTATGTATCGGACGATGAGAAATATTCATACCTGAACATTAGCGACCGAGGAAAAGGGAAAGAAGGAAATGCATTGTATTTCAAGAAATTAGGACAGAAGGAGTTCACGCCAATAATTCCAGAAGCGGATAAGTTTTCGTACAGAATTGTGGATAATGTTGGGGATAAATTTTTGATAGAAACCAATGAAAAAGCACAAAATTCAAAAGTAGAATCATACGATCCTGCTACAAAGGCTTGGAAAAATGTGATTCCTGAAAAACTGGAACCTTTAGAAGGAGTTGGCACCGCTGGAGGAAAAATGTTTGCCACTTATTTGAAAGATGTAACGACTCGTGTGTATGTGTATGACCTTGCGGGAAAATTGGAAAATGAAGTAAAAATGCCAGGATTAGGCACTGCGGGCGGTTTTGGTGGTGAATCGGATGATAAATTTGTGTTTTATACCTTTACATCTTTCACCTTCCCTCCTACTATTTATCGTTATGACATTGCTACAAAACAGACTTCAATCTTCCGCAAACCTGAGGTCCAGTTTAACCCTGATGCTTTTGAAACGAAGCAAATTTTCTATGCGTCAAAAGATGGAACGAAGGTACCAATGTTCATTACGCACAAAAAAGGCATTGAATTAAATGGTAAAAATCCAACGCTTTTGTATGCTTATGGAGGTTTCAATATTAGTTCTCAACCTGGGTTTTCGGCTACATTAATTCCATTTTTGGAGCAAGGCGGCGTGTATGCTTTAGCCAATATTAGAGGGGGTGCAGAATACGGTGAAAAATGGCACGAAGCAGGAATGAAATTGAAAAAGCAAAATGTGTATGACGACTTCATTGCGGCAGGTGAATACTTGATTGCTCAAAAATATTGTACGAAAGATTTCTTGGCGCTTCGTGGAGGTTCAAACGGAGGACTTTTGGTGGGTGCAGTTATCAATCAGCGTCCAGATTTATGCAAAGTTGCCATTCCACAAGTGGGCGTAATGGATATGTTGCGTTACCATAAATTTACGATTGGTTGGAACTGGTCGCCAGAATACGGTAACTCGGATGATGCGACAGATTTTAAAAATTTGTACGGTTATTCACCCCTTCATAACATCAAGGAAGGCGTAGAATATCCTGCCACAATGATTACAACTGCCGACCACGACGACCGTGTTGTGCCTGCGCATTCATTCAAATACGCAGCGACTTTACAGGAAAAAGCGGGGAAAAGTAAGAATCCGTTATTGATTAGAATTGACGTAAACTCTGGACACGGTTCGAGTAACACGAAGAAAAATATTGAATTAACGGCTGATTTATACGCTTTTATTTTTGCGAATATGGGCGTTGTGGTGAAGGGGATGTAGGATTCAAAATTGGCACGCAGATGACGCAGATGCTTCGCAACGCAGATTTAAGAGGATTTTTTTAAAAAGATTTTAGAGACTATTTTAGTTATTTCAACTTCCCGAAAGTTTTAGAACTTTCGGGAAGTTATCAAATCCTTTTAAATCTGCGTTGCGAAGCATCTGCGTAATCTGCGTTCCAATATCAATGCACTTCCACCTTCGTCCAAACTGCCCCAGCTTCATTAGATTTTACCACCGTATCAATAAATACCATGCCTCTAATGCCTTCTTCAATGCCTGGAAAATCATGGATTTCTGGGTCATAACCACCCGTCAAAATTTCGCTTTCTCCTGCTAAACCGCCCGCTGCATTTTCTTTGGCAACTTCGCCCCATCTTGCTCGTAAAGCGTAAGAAAAATTGCGGTAAATACTCGCAAAAGTCTCAATGTATCCTTCTGGATGTCCCGCTGGTTGGCGAGTATGTGCTTGAGCTTGCGGAGATAAATCACCCACACCCGTGCGAATAATGCGTGAACCTTTTTCTTGATTGGTCAAAATCAGCGTATTTGGGTCCATTTGTCGCCATTTTAGACCGCCAAATTCTCCATAGACTCTAATGTTTAAATCATTTTCTTCACCATTACAAATTTGTGAATTATGTAAAACTCCTTTTGCTCCATTATCGAAACGTAAAAGCATATTAGCATCATCATCCAACTGACGACCTTCCACAAAAATGGTCAAATCAGCACAAATTTCGGTAATTTTCAAGCCTGTAATGTATTCCGCCAAATTCTCAGCGTGCGTTCCGATATCGCCCACACCACCTGCTGCACCGCAACGAGCAGGGTCGGTTCGCCAACCCGCTTGTTTTTGTCCCGTAGCTTCCAATAATTGTGAAAGCCAACCTTGGGGATATTCAACAATTACTTTGCGAACCTTTCCGATAACGCCATTTTTAATCATCTGCTTTGCCTCTTTCACCATCGGATAAGCACAGTAATTATGCGTCAAACAGTAAATCAGCCCAGATTTCTCGATAATATCTCTCAATAAATAAACCTCCTCCGTGTTGAGTGTTGCAGGTTTATCAGAAACCACGTGAAAGCCATTTTCCAAAGCCATTTTTGCAGCAGGGAAATGCACGTGATTGGGCGTTACAATGGTTACGAAATCCATTCTTTCACCTTCTGGGAGTTCTTTTTCTTTTAAAATCATTTCCTCAAAAGAACCATAAACTCGGTTTTCGGGCAGATAAAGCGATTCGCCCGTAGCTTTTGATTTTTCGGGATTAGAGCTGAATGCTCCGCAAACTAATTCTACTTCACCATCCAATGCCGCTCCACGACGGTGAACTGCTCCGATGAAAGCATCCAAGCTTCCACCAATCATACCCATTCTAATTTTTCTTGCCATTTTATTTAAGCGATGAGTTTTGAGCGATGAGTTTTAAGTTTTAAGTTTTGAGTAATATTTACAAAAAATAGGCTTTATAGATAAGTTTTAAAGTCTATTTTTCAAAAACTCAAAGCTTATGGCTCATGGCTCAAAGCTACATAATTACAAATTTTCATAAAAATACTGATAAATCGGTGCATGAAATCTGAATATTTTTTCGTTTTTTTGATAGATTTTTCAAAGACGAAATTTCATAAAACCAAGAAACAAACCAATTTATTCACATTTTAAATCCCTAATCCATTATGAGTCAAACTATTAACAAGTCCAGATTATTTAACGCAAGCTGTTTTGCTTTGATTACGACGGCATTTTCATTTAGCATTCGTGCGGGTATTTTGCCCCAATTGGCAACCGATTTCAATTTATCAGGCGAGCAATTAGGTTTTATTAATTCAATGTGGTTTTTAGGTTTCCCGATTGCCATGATTGTTGGAGGATTAGTTTATCATACTTTTGGGCCTAAAAATATCATGATGGTAGCTTTTGTTTGTCATGCTTTAGGTATTATTTTGACGTTATATCCTGGACTTTTAGGAGGTTATACAGGTCTTTTAGTTTCAACATTCTTAATTGGTATTGGTAATGGCTGTACAGAAGCTGCCTGCAATCCAATGATTGCTGATACTTATCAAGGTGCTGAAATGAGTACAAAATTGAATCGTTTTCACATGTGGTTTCCCGGTGGAATTGTATTAGGAAGTTTACTTTCTAAATTTATGACGGATGCCAATTTAGGCTGGCAAGCACAAATCTGGTTGATTTTAATTCCAACTTTGATTTATGCTTATTTATTTTGGGGACAAACATTTCCAAAACCAAAAACTGAAGGTGCTACTTCAATTGGCAAAAATTTTCAGGCTATGGCCACACCTTTGTATATTTTCATTTTCGCTTGCATGGCTATTACTGCCATTACCGAATTTGGTCCACAACAATGGACGGGCTTAATCATGAGTAAATCGGGTGCAAGTCCAATGTTGATTTTAGCCTTAGTAACGGGTTTAATGGCAGTGATTAGATATTTTGCGGGTCCTATTGTGAAAAAATTTGACCAAACAGGTGTATTACTTGGTTCGGCTGTTCTTGCTACTATCGGTATCTATTTATTAAGCACCCAAACGGGCGGAATGGCTTACGTTGCTGCGGTTTTCTTTGCGATGGGCGTAGCGCTTTTCTGGCCAAATATGCTTGGCTTTATTGCGGAGAAAGTGCCACTTTCTGGCGCATTAGGAATGTCAATTGTAGGAGGAGTTGGTATGTTTTCTACTTCTATTTTTCAACCAATTATTGGTCGTTGGATAGATACTGCCAAAACAGAACAAACGGCAGCGGGTTTAACGGGCGATGCCATGGAATTAGCCGCAGGTCAAAGTACGTTGAGTACAATGGTTATTTTTCCCTTAATCTTGATTGTTGCTTTTACAGGTTTGTATTTATACATGCGCAAACGTCCAGTGGCGGTTGCTGCGTAAATGTAAAAATGTCATTTGCCATACAATTTCAAAACAAAGCCTTGCAGATATTTGTATCATCTGTAAGGCTTTTTGTTTAATTTGTCATCCCTAAAACCAATGCTGCTAAAATTCTCAAAACGCTTATTAATCGGATACATAATCCTCTTCGTAATTTCCCAAATTCTTTCCTCTTGCCTCACTTTCAAAGTCAGTCAAAAAGAGATTGATAAGAAATTTATGGGTTATTCCATGAAGCCTATTCAACATCAAATGGAAGTGGGTAGCGTAAAAATGAATTATGCAGAAATAGGTTCTGATTCGTTACCCGTAGCATTTTTTGTACACGGTTCGCCAGGTTCGTGGGGTGGATTTATTGATTTTATGAAAGATACAGTTCTCCTAAAAAAAGTAAAAATGGTAGCCGTGGATAGAATTGGTTTTGGCGATTCAGATTTTGGTAATGGAGAAAAATCATTAACCGTGCAAGCCGAATTCTTGAAACCCATTGTAGCAAAATATAAAAAATCAGGCAAGAAAATTATTCTCATCGGGCATTCTTTGGGTGGACCATTAATTGCCCGAATGGCAATGGATTATCCAGAATTAATTGACAATCTGATAATCGTAGCGGGTTCAATTGCTCCTGATTTAGAACCCAACGAAAAATGGTTTAGAATTCCAATGGAGTTTATGCCAATAAGTATTTTAATTCCTGCCAGTTTTAGGGCTTCCAATCACGAAATACTTTATTTGAAACCAGAATTAGAAAAGATGTTACCTTTGTGGAAGAATATTCGTCAACCCGTCATTGTGATTCAAGGTGATAAAGATATGTTGGTAAGTCCCAAAAATGCGGATTTTGCCGAGAAAATGTTGGTAAATGCCAAAAGTTTAAAAATAATAAAGGTTGATACCATGAATCATTTTGTGCCATGGTCGCATCCGCAATTGATTAAAAAAGCGATTGAAGAAATGAGCAGTGAGCAATGAGTAGTGAGCAAGTAAAGGTTCACGCTTACGACTCATAGCTCACGGCTCAAAGCTCAAATCTAAACATGAAACTAAGAATAGGACAAGGTTACGACGTACATCGCCTCGAAGAAGGCAGAGATTTTTGGTTGGGTGGCATTATTGTTCCGCATACACATGGGGCAGTTGGTCATTCGGATGCGGATATTGTGTGTCACGTGATATGTGATGCCCTTTTGGGCGCTGCCAATATGCGAAATATCGGGTATCATTTCTCGGATAAAGACCCACAATACAAAGGCGTTGATTCAAAAGTTTTAGTCAGAAAAGTGCTTGAAATGGTACGTGGAGCAGGTTGGGAAGTCAATAATTTGGATGTAACCATTATTTTGCAAGAACCAAAACTCAATCCACATATCCCAACGATGAAAACTTGTTTGGCGGAAGTAATGAATATTCCCGAAGAAGATTTATCTATCAAAGCAACTACTTCCGAACACATCGGTTTTGTGGGACGTGGCGAAGGTGTGGCGGCGCAATGTGTAGCGTTGATTATTAAAAGTTAATTGCCACCCAGACACGAAGTCTCAAAGAAAATTAGAGGCTTCGTGTCTTGGTGACAGCAAAATATCAATCCCTAAACTTAACATACACATATTCATCAATCACTACGCCATTTTTAATCGCTCCTTTTTTACGAATTCCCTCCAATTCATAACCTGCTTTTTCTAAAACTCTCATTGAAGGTTTATTGTATTCAAAAACGGCCGCCCAAAGTCTTACAAGTTCAGGAAAACTTTGAAAAGTGTAAGTTGTCATTTGTTTGAGGGCTTCAGCAGTAATACCTTTCCCCCAATA
>JBBAKY010000021.1:21512-24006 GCA_040403295.1 Arcicella sp. | reverse complement strand
TTTGTCGCTTTTTCAGGTGGATTTGATAATCAATTTGTTGATTGGGACGACCACGTTTACATCGAAAATGATTATCTCGTAACCCAACCCAAAGGTCATTATGCCGAAGCCTTCAGAAGCCACGTTGCGTTGAATTATCATCCTCTGACAATCGTTTCGTTAATGATGAATACCGCCATGTCGAGTCCTGAGAATCCCAAAGCATTTATTTTGACTAATTTTTTCCTGCATTTATTCAATACACTCATGGTTTTTTGGTTGATTCTGCTTTTGACCAAACGCCGTTTGATGCCTTCATTTTTTACCGCTTTATTGTTCGCCATTCACCCAATGCGAGTTGAGTCTGTTACATGGATTTCGGAGCGAAAAGACGTTTTGTATGGCTTCTTTTTTATTGCAGGCTGTATTTCATATTTGTATTATTTAGATTCAGAAAAAAAGCGTAAATATTTAATAATCAGCTTATTACTGTTTATTTTATCGTGTTTATCAAAAGCCCAAGCGGTTGTTTTACCCGTCGTTTTCTTATTATTTGATTACTGGCGTGACCGTAAAATTGACACCAAAGTTATTCTCGAAAAAGTACCTTTTTTAGCATTTTCATTGCTCTTTGGTCTAATTGCGACTAACGTTCAAAGTGGGGGAGATTTTCACGGAATGATTCACATTATTGGCGAACAACGTTCCGCTTTGAGCTTGAAAGTCTTTACGATGATGGATAGAATTCAGTACGCTGGCTATGGCTTTTTGATGTATTTTTATCATCTATTTTTACCGATAAATCTCTGTACTTTTTATCCTTACGAAGCCACTGGACCAAACGTGAAATTCTATTCAGTGGGTGTAGTTTTTGCCTTAATCGTAGTTGGATTGACCATTTTATCGGCTCGTCGTACCAAATTATTTCTCTTTGGCATTGGCTTTTTTGCCGTTACCGTTGCTTTAGTTTTGCAGTTTATTTCCGTGGGAGCCGCCATCATGGCCGACCGTTATACATACATTCCTTACATTGGATTATTTTTCGTATCAGCCATGCTGTTGGATAAATTGGCGGAACGAAATCAGAGCCTAAAACAAGTTGTTTGGGTAAGTGCTTTTGCCTTTGCGGGATTTTGTTTATTTCAAACCAAAAAACAAGTCGAAACTTGGCAAAATACGGGTACCTTATTCGGACAAATTATTAAACTTTATCCCAATGATTACCGTGCTTATTATACTTACGGAAAGTACGTTGGCGAGAAGGAAGGCAAGTTAGACGAATCCATTGCTGCCAATAAAAAAGCCATTGAGTTGGGCTACAAAGACGATGCTGGCCCTTGGGAAAACTTGGGAACTGCCTACGGAATCAAAGGAGACACCCAAAAAGCCATCGAATATTTCTCAGAAGCCATCAAGCGTGGAGCAAGTACGGGCGAGACGTATATGAACCGTGGAATTGCCTATTTCAACCTCAATCAAGCAGCAAAAGCATTGCCCGATTTTGAGAAATCTTTAACGATGAAAAACGAAAAACAAACCCAAGCAAGGGGCTTTTTGGCAACGGCTTATTTAGCCACAGGAAATGCCACAAAAGCCTTAGAAAATTTCAATCAAGTAATTGACAAAGAAGGCAGTACTGATGCCGTTCATTGGTATAATCGAGGATTATCAAAGCAAACTTTGGGTAATAAATCAGGCGCAATTGCCGATTTTAGAAAGACTTTGGCTTTACAACCAAATTATGAGGCAGCCATGAAGAGTTTGGCGGGATTAGGGGTAAATTAGATTTTTGTTGAAGACGGAAGTCGTCCTTTTGAAGGACGACTTCCGTAATTTATCGCATAAGTAGCAATAAACAAACTAATTTTGATTAAAACCATTCCCTCCCGACCTTTGCAGCATGAAACAAATTATTAAAGATAAGCTACCTTTTTTCCTTCCATACATTCTAATTTGGCTTTGTATATTTGTTGTGGTCATGACAACGACTAAATTTGAACAGATGTCGTTTGTCAATGCTCATAATAATTTTGCGGGAGATTGGTTTTTTTATGCGGCTACGCAATTAGGTGAAGGGTGGTTTTGGGCGGTAGTAATTGTCGTTTTTCTTTTTATTCGTTACGATAAAGCCTTAATTCTGGCTACTTCATTGATTGTTAGTACCCTATTTTCAAGTTCTTTAAAATGGTATTTTGATACGCTTCGCCCGATGGCTTTTTTCAAGGATTTAAAAATTACTTGGCATTACGTTGATGGCGTTATTGTGAATATTCACCAAAGTTTTCCTTCGGGACATACCACCACCGCTTTTGCCATTTTTACGATGCTAACGCTTTTTACCAAGAACAAAAATTGGGGATTTCTCTTTATTACTTTGGCTTGGTTGGTAGCCTATTCCCGTTGTTATTTATTTCAACATTTTCCCGTTGACATTTTGGGTGGGTCGGTTATTGGCACTTTGAGCAGTTTGTGGGTATATAGTTGGTTATTAAAAATACATGAAAAAACGCCGAAG
>JBBAKY010000021.1:0-21412 GCA_040403295.1 Arcicella sp. | reverse complement strand
TGTTCATTTATCGGAAACAAAGCATCTGATTTTATCCCCATGACCAAAGTTCTTGATTTTATCTGGGATAATGCCTTGATTGCTCCTCCCCTTCCACGTCCAACATCTTGCGAATCCATCACCTGCGAGAGGACGTAATACGAAAAAGCATTAAATCGCTGTGCCAATTTTTCACCCTGATAACGCTGATAAGTTACCGCCCTGTGAACCTTCCCAAGAGGTTCGTCTTTACGGGCTTGCGTAACGTTATAGGTTTCATAATTACGATACGAAATCAACGCCGTTGCCCTTGCCGCACTCATGCCTCGAAGCCCCGCTTGTGGGTTACTTTCCACCCAAGTTGGATCAACTTCTATCGACATTCTTTGCGATTCATTAAAGGCAATTCCCCACGGAGAATGTTGTGCATTAGTAGCAATAAGTATCAGATTTTCAATCAAATCGGGCTGAGAAATTGCCCATTCTACCGACTGCTGACCACCCAAAGAACCCCCAATGCAAGTATTAATTTGGTGAATTCCGAGGTGTTCACGAAGAATGTCGAAGGAATTAACAATATCCCGAATGGTAATTAAAGGGAAAGTGTGGTAATAAGGTTTTCCCGTTTCGGGGTTTATCGAAAGCGGTCCCGTACTGCCATAATGAGAACCCAGAACGTTTACGCAAATGACAAAATGGTTGTCGGGGTCGAATAATTTTCCACGGCCTACCAAACCTTGCCACCAATCCTCCACATCCTGCGACCCCGTGAAGGCATGACATACCCACACGACATTTGAACAGTCTTCATTGATTGTTCCCAATGCCTGATATGCCAATTCAATTTCGGGCAAAATGTACCCTGCTTCTAATGGGAAGGGATGTTTATATTTGAAAGTAGTTGTTTTCAATTTAATATCTATTTTCTTTATCCAAAAATCTCGACAAATTATCAATCCAATTGAAAATCTGTCAAGGTTTTGAGTTTTACCTATTTGCCCAAAGCAATCGAAATATGCTCCAAATGATGTTTTGCGTGCCAAACCGTCATGTCAAGGGCTTGCGGAAGCGTAACATTTATTTGTCTGAATGGATGATAATAAGTCTGTTGATAATCACTTTCAGGAATATTTAAAAATACATACGCATACCGTTTATGCGTACTCTCAATCATTTGTAAAGAATCTTCAATCGGTGCTTTTACCGAATCTGGTAAAACCGAAAGCGCATTCACGTTGCCAAAAATACCTTGAGGGTTTTCTTCCGTTAAAGCCTGTTTAATTCTGATAAAATGCCACAAATGCGTATCCGCTACGTGATGTACCACTTGACGAACCGTCCAACTTCCATCACGATACGTTTTTTCTAAATCTTCGTCCGAGAGATTTGACGTTAATTCCTTATATTTCGAAGGATAAGCTAAAATATCAGCAATATTTTGCTGGATTTCTTCGGCTGAATAATGGTCTTTGGCAGCCCATTTCCCGATTGGGTACTGGATTTGTTCGAGTGTCATTTTTTTTCGATGTTTGATATTCGTGATTAGATGTTCGTGATTTGACATTACATACTCGTGAAGTATTTTGAATAAATGGAATGATCCAGTTGGCACAATACGAGCATAAAGCATCGAAGCGGAAAGCCGCCCTAAACGAAAATCGATTAATACTTAAACCTGACGAATAATTAACAGTAAAACAGACTGGAATTGAATCGTAATTGGTTTATATTTCCCGTGAGCAGTGAGTAGTGAGCAGTAAGCAGTGAGTAGAAAAACTAATCACTAATAACTAATCATTAATAACTAAAAACAGGTAGGAATTAGCACCTTGCCTTTACGGTTTGGTAGGTTGCCAGAAGTTCATTGAGCCTATTCTCTCCCTTCTTCTTTATAAATCAAATTACCAAAAGAGAGGAATCTCTCGGAGGAAAAATTGATTTGATGTTGCAAAGTAAAACTTGGAAAATTTAAAATGCAAATTTATTTTGAATTACAGCGGTTCGACAACTTGACAGCCACGTCCGTAAGATATTTAATTACGGACAACACTCTCCGTACTACAAACCCACCAAAAAAATCACAAATTCAATCAATATTCTTTGTACGCTAAGGTAAAATTTTGTTATTTCGTAATTCCATTCCGCTCCAAATTTTTCCGCCCGAAAAATCTTAGAAACAAAACATTTTTCCATGTTTTTTTCTTCAAACTTACCAAACCCTAATTAACTACCTTCAACCTAATGAACCACGAAAGTCGTCGTAAATTTCTTAAAAATACTTCTCTATTCGCAGGAATAGGCTACACCAACTTTGCCCAAGGGCCAACCACAATTTTCCCGATTGAAAGTCAGAATGGAAAACTCACCATAACTTCTCATGAAAAAGGGCAAATCATTAAAACGCTTGATGTCGTTACGATTACAACTTCCGAATCTGGATACTTTTTCATCCGTGATGGAAGATTCAGAATGTACCGCAAAGGCGATGGGAAAGTTAACAGTATTACCTTCAAAATAGGCGGAGCATTAGGAAATCATTTTTGTGAATTACGGAATAGTAATGGCGATAGGATTGATTCAATATACTTTTCGGTAGATTGTCAAACCGAAATTGTGGATAGTTCGGGCCTTTACAAAGAGCTATTAAACACTCTTTATTGGTCGATGATTGGGGAATTTGGGGAGACTTCTGCTTACAGAATTAACGGAAAAATATACAAAGTTTTCGTGGGCTGGTTGCGTGACCATACACATACGATGAAGGCCATGAAATATTTTAACCCAAACCTCAAAGACGGATTCGATTTATACGCTGATTATCAACGAGAAGATGGTATGGTTTGGGATAATATTTACTCAAGAACCAAACAACCAAATTGGTGGGATGGTGTTTTGACGAAAGATAATTTTATCAAAAAAATAGAAGGCGGAACGTATGAATTAAAACGCCAACCCGTTGAAGCTGATGTGGAATATTTGTTCGTGCAATGCCTTTATGAATCGTGGAAAGCAACGGGCGACAATGCTTGGATGCGCAAGAACTTGGAACCTGCTTTGCAAGCTTTAAGATATCTGACGACGGATAAATATCGTTGGTCGGGCAAATATCAATTGGTAAAAAGAGCCTTCACGATTGATACGTGGGACTTTAAGCATGAATTCGATAATTTATCAACGGACGGTGCAAATATGATAATCAACGAAAAAACCGAATTCGGAATCATGTTTGGGGACAACAATGGGTTAATTATGGCTTATCGAATGTTGGCCGAAATGTTGTTGGCAAGCGGACGAAAAGAGGATGAAAATTATTATAACCAAGAAGCCCGAAGCCTTCAAGAACGCTTGGATAAATTGACTTGGAATGGCAGACATTATGTGCATTTCGTACCCGAAGACCCCAATTTTTTTACCAAAAGAAACCTCGGAAAAACGAAGACTGAAGACCAAATTTCACTTTCGAATGCCTACGCCCTCAATCGTGGAGTTTCGCATTTGCAAGCGCTCGGAATTTTGAATGAATATCAGAAAATCAGGGGTGAAATGCCTAAAACTTCGGTGGCAGAATGGTATAATATTTACCCACCTTTTGAAAAAGGCTTTCAGAAAGATGCTGAAATGTGGGAATATATGAATGGCGGTGTGAGCACGATTGTAGCGGGAGAATTGGCGCACGGAGCTTTTCAAAATGGCTATGAAAGTTACGGCGTTGATATCCTAAACCGTGTATTAAATCTTGCCAGAAAACACGATAATTATCTTCACGCAACCTATAAAGGGAAATTGCCCGAACCAAAAATTGGCAATTTCACCACCCTCAGTTTAGCCAAAGCTGCCAATGCCGATTTTTCGGGAAAAGGTGGAGCAGGAATTCCAGGCTGGAATGGTGATGGCGAAGAAAACGATGCCTCTGAAATCCCTTTGGGGCAACACTTATTTTCGGGTATTCCGTTCCAAATAACCGACCCAATTGATAACGCTGGGAAAGGAGCAATTGTGCTTTCTGATGATTTAGACAAGGATTATCAAATCTCAACGGCGGTAATTTTAGGCAGAAAAACTGCTACGATTTATCTCCTTCATGCACGCTCGAAAGGAGAGATAATTGGCATGATAGCTTTACGATACGATGATGGTTCCACTTTCACCGATTATATTCACGGAGATAAAATTGATAATTGGTGGTTTCCCCAAGATAAAGCCAATTTCAAAGTGGGATGGTCTGGCAAAAACAAAAAATGTGCGTTTGTAGGCTTGGGAATCACACAAATAGTGAATCCAAATCCTGATAAAAAAATTGAGGCGATTGAGTTATTTGGGATGAAAAATTCAAAATCTCGTTGGATGATTGCGGGTTTGACTTTGGGCGATACAGTACTTGACATAAAATCAAAAGATACCTCAAAAGAGGAGTTATCCTTCGGAATTCCTGACCGTTGGGGTGCTGCTGCCGTAACTTATGCCTTAATTGAAGGTTTAGCAGGCGTGAAAGATAATGCTACGATGTTTGAAAAGGTAAAAATTTCGCCTCGATGGGAAGCCACAAACGAAAAAGAAGTGTCTGTAACGGTGAAATACGAAGCATCGGGGGGATATATTACCTATCAATATAAATTTACTGGCAATAAACTATCCATTAATTTTACAGGAACAGGCACTATTTTTGATTGGGAAATTCTATTGCCAATGGATAAAAAACCGAATGCTTTAAGAACAAATGGAAACTTCAAACCATTGATTATCAATAAAATAGAGAATTCTAATTATTTAGTATTTTCTATTGATAATTTAGGCGTGAGTAAAATTGAGATAGATTTTTAAGTCGATTATTTTCCGCCAAAATGATAACCCAAGCCCAACCAAGCTCTAAATTGACCTGCCGCACCATCATATTGAACGTAAGGCGTTAATTCGAAATTGACACTTACTTTGGGTGCTTTTTCAAGTGGATAAGCACGTACGCCAAAACTCCCAAAATAGCCGTTTATCAGCCTTCTGTTATCCACAATTGCACCCACGATTCCTAAATTTGCCCCCCCTCCTACGTAGAAATTGGCATTGCGAGTGTATCCTAAATTGACCATTAAAGCAGGCTCAGTATTTAACGAAGAAATGAAAGAATTCATCTGAAAACGAAAATCCATCCATACCACTTTTGTAGGATTTGTGGCAATTGATAATTGTTGTGCATTACCGAAAGGATAATAGCTAATTGCCTGAGCATTAGAATTTTGAATAAACAAAAAAATAATTATTACAATAAAAATATGTTTTAGGTACTTCATAATATTTAATGAATTTTGTGTTTTTATTAACGAAAGTAAGTAATAATTTCTAAAATCCCATTCCGTTCAAGCACGCTTTCGCTTTAGTATCAATGGAATTTTGCTTTCTATTTTTTATTTTTCAATGGGCAAAAATACCTACATATCAGGCAACAATAGCACTAATTCTCAATAATTTGCCTCCGTAATTTTCCAATATATTTATTCAAATTTGAAGTTTTTAAAATAAAACCTATCATAAAACTATATTTACGAGTATTATTTAACCATTATTATTCTTTATTCATTTAGTCCATAAAATTAGGTTATTTTTATCTCATCATTTCCAAAATTATCAAAATCTCTATGAAATTATACAAAACAAACAAAGGTGTTATTATTGAAGAATCCGAAAAATTTTATCTTTCAAACGCTAAAAATTGGGATACTTATGTCAATCAAGACAATCTTTTTGAAGTATTAACTATTGATATTCAATCACTTAATGAAATATCTTGGCATTATGAAGGTATTCTCGCACCCATCGAAAACCAAGAAATTTGGGCTTCGGGCGTAACCTATATGCGTAGTCGTGAGGCACGGATGGAAGAATCCCAAGAATCTGGTGGAGCCGATTTTTATGCTAAAGTTTATGAAGCAGAACGTCCCGAATTATTCTTTAAATCAACGGCTGCCCGCTGTGTGGGTACGGGCGAAAAAGTGCGCATTCGCAAAGATTCCAAATGGAATGTTCCTGAACCAGAATTGACTTTATTTATTACTTCGAGTGGTAAAATTGTGGGTTACACCATTGGCAACGACATGTCGTCGAGGGATATTGAAGGCGAAAATCCACTGTATTTGCCCCAAGCCAAAAGTTATGACAAAGCGGCGGCCATTGGCCCTTGTTTGTACGTTCCAAAAGAAGTAATTCATCCAGATACTCAAATTTCGATTGAGATTTTACGTGGGAAAAAATCAATGTTTTCGGGAGATATTTCTATCAATCGAATCAAAAGAAAATTAGTGGATTTAGCGCATTATTTATTCCGAGAAATGTCTTTTCCAAACGGTGCTTATTTGATGACAGGAACGGGGATTGTGCCTGATAATGATTTTACTTTATTGAGTGGTGACGTCGTAAATATTACGATTGGAGGGATTGGGGTTTTGAGTAATGAGGTGGAATAATTGCTTTAATTAACTTCCCGAAAGTTTAAAACTTTCGGGAAGTTTAACAGCAGATAAACAATCATTTTAAATTCGTAATTTCTATTGATTTTTAAAATCACATTTTTACACTACAATCATTAAAATCATATTTTCAAAATTTCAAAACATCCCTTTCAAACTTCCCCAAAGTGCTTTTTTCTTCGGAATATCATTTTGAATATCCGATAATGAATCTGAATAAATGAACTTAATTCCTTGCTTTTCCAGAATTTGATAAGGCGTTAAAGGCACATCCAGTTTCAATTCTGATAAATTTATTCCAAACGTAATGACTTGATTTACAGATTTTTGAACAAAAATTTGACTTAAATTTACGTCTTTATTTTGTGCTAATTCAATAATATCTACTGATTGCAAATCTAATTTCACTGCCCCCAAGATTTTCCCAAAAAGTTCACTATCGGCTGTGTTTAAACTGGTTAATATGATGACAACTTTTTGTTTGGGTTGGTAATATGAGGTTGTTGTCTGTGTCTCCACAGGCAACTTCACCGTCGTTTGTAAAGGTACAGACAACAACGTTTTATCCACAAATTCATCCTTCAATAAATAAATATTTTCCCCCGCAAAAAGTTGTTGTAAAGCGATTGCATTTTTTTCTATGTACATAATTTATGTCGTTTGAGCGTGGACGCTCAGTTTAGTGCAAGTCTGGAGATTTGAACCAGTTTTTTCATCAATTTAGAACTCAACATTTCAATAAAAACCGCTCCAAAAATGCCAAACAATGTTCAGTTTCTTCAACCATGCCCATATGGGCAACCTCATCCAAAATTGAAGAAGAAAAAAACTTCGGCATCATAATCTGAGATTTAGCATCGGCAGGAGAAATACTCTTATCTTTTTCACCAATAATAAACATGACTGGAACACGAAGAGCCTTCAAAACTAAACGTCTGTCTGGACGGTCACGAATGGCTTGCATACCCGAAATTAATGCTTCTGGGGGAAATTGAGAAGCAAATTCGATATGTTTTGCAATAATTTCAGGGTGTTTTTTTGCAAATTCTTCGGCGTATAAAGTAGGCGTTGAAGCACGCACAAATACGGCTGAACCACTCTTTTTTATCGTCTCAATAATCTTATTTCTTGCTTCTTTTTTTTCCTCCGAATCAGCAAAAGAAGTTGAATGAAAAAGCCCAAATCCAGACAACATTTGTGGGTATTTTTCGGCAAAAGCTAAGGCAATATATCCACCCATCGAATGTCCGATAACGGCACATTTCTCAACGCCTTGTTCTACGATTTTATCATGCACAAATTCGGCATAATCTTCAATCGTTTTCAGATGACTCAATCTTGCATATTCGGGTAGAATGACGGTATATTCTTTTGCTAAAACGGCAGCATAATCATTCCATATCGTGGAACCTTCACCAAATCCGTGTAATAAAACTACGGCTTTTTTCATAATGTTGAGGGAGAATTGTTAAACTTAGAATTCAATATTTGCCCAATTTCTAAGGCTTTATTCTTGACAAATGTAGCGTTTTCGCCAACAAAAAGCATATCCACGGTCGAAAACCAATGCGAAAGCCAATGCTCAAAACGCTCTGTTGTGAGTCCATGTTTTTGATGTGCTTCGGCGTGTGTCCACATCATTCCGCCTACGTATGAACCGGTTTGAAACAGCCAGTTTTCCCAAAAATTAACGGCACGAATCAAATGTTTATTCCATGCTTCTTCGGGCATTTCAAAGATTGTCGTTAAAAGTGGGTCTTTATGGACGTTTTCATAGAAAGTTTTGACCAAGTTTTCTATGTCTGTCCTGTTATTTATATCTTGCATTTTATTTATTTTTCAAATAATATCCCCCCAAACAAATCAACATTCCTCCAAAGAAAATCATTCCTAAATCCTGATTATAATACACAATCGCCACCATACAAACCATTGATAAAACAAAGGCAATTATCGGAAAAACTGGATAAAAAGGAGTTTTGAAAGGACGTTCAAGATTGGGTTCTTTTTTACGTAAAACAATCAAACTCAACATACTGATTCCGTACATAATCACCGCTCCCAAAACCGAAAGGATGATAATTTGGGAGGTTGTTCCCGTAAAAATTGCCACGAAGCCAACCAATCCTCCCACAATCAAAGCCCAATGGGGGGTTTGAAATCTTTTATTGACAACACTCAGAAAGTCTGGCAGATAGCCCGCCCGTGCGAGTGCAAAAATTTGTCGGGAGTAACTAATTGTATTGCAATGAAAAGAAGCAATCAAACCGAAAAGACCAATACTGGCAAAGAGTTTTGCCAAATAACTATTCTTTCCCAAAGCCATCGAAAGCGTTTCTGGCAATGGATAATCAATGTTGCTCAAGGTTCGCCAATCGCCCACGCCAGCACTCAAAATCATGACTCCTAATGCCAAAACTACCAAGGTAATAATGCCCGAAATATAGGCTTTTGGGATAGTGGTTTTGGGATTTTTAACTTCTTCGGCAACCATTGCCACGCCTTCAATTGCCACAAAAAACCATACGGCAAAAGGAATTCCCGCAAAAATTCCCTTGATTGTTAAATTTGGAGGATTATGAGCCATAAAATTCTCCGTTTTGAAATAGGGAAAAATCACAACCATGAAAATTACCAATTCCAACACCGACAAAATGGTTACGATTAATGAAAAACGAGCAGATTCTTTAATGCCTAAAATATTGATGGCAATGAAAACAAAATAAGTCCCGATTGCCACAGGAATTTCGGAAATATTAGGGTTTAAGAAATGAACATAACTCCCCAAAGCATAGGCAATTGCAGGCGGAGCGAGCAGGAAATCAACTAAAGTGGCGAATCCAGCAATAAATCCTCCCACCAAACCAAAGGCACGATTGGCATATTCAAAAGCTCCTCCCGCATCGGGAATGGCAGCCGTTAATTCGGTATAAGAGAAGATGAAAGTCACATACATGACCGTTACGAGCAAGGTAGAAATCAAAAAACCAATCGTTCCGGAAGTTTGCCAACCATAATTCCAACCAAAATATTCCCCCGAAATGACTAATCCTACTGCAATTGACCAGAGTTGATAAGTATTGATTACTTTTTTGAGTTGGGCCATATTTTGTATTTTTATAAATGCTTTTAACAAATGTAAACGTTCAACATTTTTTAGCCAAGAATTTGCAGATTAATATTATCCGCAATAGCTTTGATACTTTAGGCGTTTTAAAGAGTATTAACTTTCATCGACATATCGAACTAACCATTACCACTTACAAAAATGACAAATATTGATTGGTTGGTTTTATCACTTACTTTGGGGGGAATTGTGGGTTTCGGATTCTGGAAAGGGCGGGTTTCAAAACAAAATATTGAGGGATTTTTATTGGCAGACCGACAAATGCCTTGGTATCACGTTACGCTTTCGGTGATGGCAACTCAAGCGAGTGCCATTACGTTTTTGTCGGCGCCTGGGCAAGCATATACGGACGGAATGCGATTTGTTCAGTTCTATTTTGGACTTCCATTAGCAATGATTGTACTCTCAATTACTTTCGTTCCGATGTTCAACAAAATGAAAATCTTTACGGCCTACGAATTCTTAGAAGGACGTTTTGACTTGAAAACCAGAACATTAACTTCATTTCTGTTTCTTCTCCCACGGGCATTATCCACGGGCGTAACGATTGCCGCACCTTCCATTATTCTGTCTGCTATCTTAGGTTGGAATCTTTATTGGACCAACATTCTCACGGGGACAATCGTAACGGCTTATTGTGTATTTGGTGGTTCAAAAACCATTTCATATACCCAATTACAACAAATGTTTGTGGCATTATTCGGAATGTTTTTGGCAGGATATATGGTTGTGCATTTATTACCTACTGAAATAGGATTTGTCGATACGCTGAAAGTGGCTGGCAAAATGGGTAAAATGAACGTGATTGATTGGAAATTTGACCTTAATAACCGTTATAATGTCTGGTCGGGATTAATTGGCGGCTTCTTTTTACAACTCTCCTATTTTGGCACTGACCAATCGCAAGTAGGGCGTTATCTTTCCGGCGAATCGGTAGGTGAAAGTCGCTTGGGATTATTGATGAATGGCATCTTCAAAATTCCCATGCAATTTTTGATTTTGTTGGTCGGTGTACTGGTTTTTGTCTTCTATCAATTTCACGAAGCGCCTTTATTTTTCAACAAAACCGAATTATCAAAAATAGAGCAAAGTACTGAATATCAAGAAATTACCAAGAAAAACACGACAATTTTTAGGCAGAAAAAAGCAGCCGTTGAAGGATTAGCGATTGCCTTAAAATCGGGTGATGAAGCAAATGTCAATATCCAGCAAAATAAAGTTCAAGAAGCTGATAAACAATCGAATGATTTACGAAATGAAGTGAAAGACTTACTCAAAAAAACGGATAAATCAGCCGATACCAACGATACAAATTATATCTTTTTATCTTTCGTAACAAAGTATTTACCGCAGGGTTTGGTGGGTTTATTGATTGCGGTCATTCTTTTGGCTTCTATGGGTTCGATGGCTTCGGCTTTTAGTTCGCTCACGTCCTCAACGATTGTGGATATTTATCAACGAATTATTCACCCAATTGATACCGAAAAGCATTTTTTGAACGCCTCTAAAATCTCAACTTTGTGTTGGGGGATTTTCTGCATTATTGTAGCACAATTTACCGCCAACATTGGCAGTTTAATTGAAGCCGTAAACATCTTAGGTTCATGGTTCTACGGAACAATTTTGGGCGTTTTCTTAGTCGCCTTTTACTTCAAATCCATCAAAAGCAATGCCGTTTTTTATGCGGCAATTCTGGCAGAAATCATCGTGATTTATACTTGGTGGATTGACTTAACGGCTTTTTTGTGGCTCAATTTGATTGGCTGTGTTTTGGTAATCATATTTGCCGGAATATTGAATTTATTTTTCAGAAAAGATTTGAGGTAATTTAAAATTTACCCTTATTTTTCACTCAAATCTTTATTCACTTGAACGGCGGGGGCAGGTATTTCCACTTTCTTTTCTGGCGAAAACAAATAATTAAAACTCTTGGTATAAAGGAAACTTGCGCCACCAGCCGTGAAGGTTTGACTGTTATTTAAAGATCCTCCCAAGGATGTTTGCAAATTTCTATTGTAGGTCTTAAAACGAAGACTTCCATCACGGGTCACAAACCATTCCAACGCCCAGTCACCAATGAGTGATTGGGCATTTGTTTGATTGGTAGTTGTGGTAAAACCTCCACTTCGAGTAAGTCTGAAACGGTCGTTGAAATTGTACGAAAGTCGCAATTGAAGATTATTAATTAAATCCTGATTTAAAGCTGTTCCATTCACCGAAAAATCAACATTTAGATTTGGGTCAATCTGTGAGAAAACATTACTAATTTGATTAGAAAGCAGTTCTGAAAGGCTACTCACCAAATTTATTGAGGCAAAAGCACCCGCATTTTGAGGTAACATTGAGTTCAACAAAAGCACATTACTTACTTGTCTATTCAACTCTTGTTCATCCGTTTTAATGCGATTTTCAAAGGCAGTAACCCCCGAATTAAACTCGGGATTTTGCGGAAAATCTCGCATTTTCATATCAAAAGTAACAGTTGGTTTTAAGAGTCTATCTCTCAAATTTATGGTTACATCAACGGGATAACGACGAGTAAATTGTCCATCTTTAAATTGGCTTGCTCTATTCAAAGTATCAATGACAGAACCTAAATAACTCAAATTTTGGGTGTATACAGCCTTAATATCCACCACGGCTTCGTACGGGTCGCCAGTCCATGAAATTTTACTGCCACGAGTAATATTAAACTTTTTATTCAGAATATTTTGGAAGGTAAACGTATAATCTCCTCGCTCAATATTATAGTCGCCCGTCATATCAAAACCGCCTCTCGTATCCACTTTAAAATTGAGTTTTCCAGAACCATTGGCTCGCATAATGTCACCCGTTTGTTTGTCAAATTGCACTTCGCCGTAAGCATCGGGCGTGAGTTCAAAGTTCAAATCCATCTTAATTCCACTCGTATTTACGTTTGAAACCAGTTGTTTTTTATTAACAGAATCTCTTTTGATGATGGCACTCACAAATTCTATATCTTCTTGACTACCAGCATCTTGTGCTTTATCCAACGGAATGTACAAGCGGGTTCCTCGGTCGGTTTTAAGGTTAGTATTTATCGTTAAATTATCAAAACTTCCGCCTAATTTTAACGTCCCTGTGGCGTATCCAATTCCATAATATAAATCATTATCTCTTCGGGTAGTATTCAAGATTTTGAAACGGTTCATCTCAGCGGCTAATTGAACGTTAAAAGACTTGTAACCGTCATAAAATACACTTCCTTTCAAGGTTCCTTTGTTGCCTTCGTCGTCGGTCAAACGCAAGGATTTGGCTCTAATTTCATCGGGTTCAAACGTAATTTTATCTTCAAAATTCAAAACAGATTTCAAATAATCGAAAAATAACGTTCCTCTTTTAATATCAATTACACCTTCAACAATTGGATGCGACAATTTACCCGAAATATTCAATTTCCCATCTGCTGTGCCACCCATTTTTGAGAAAATTCCTTTCACGAAAGGTTCTAAAATTTGCAAATCGGTTTTGCTCAAAGTGGCTAATAAATCTAAAGAATTTTCAGTGTTTTTTGGGTCATAAATCCCTTTAACTTCCAGAATTTTTGTATTCAAACGTTCCAGTGAATAATCTACATTCAATCGTTGTTTTTCATTGTCAAATACGCCATTTCCAAAAATATTACCGATTAAAAAATTATCAATTTCCAGTCCTTCAATGCGCAAATTACTCTCGGCATTTACGTTTTTATAAATATTTTTCAAATCAACTTCGCCATTCACTATACCCTTCAAATTCATGGAAATAAGCGGCGCCAGCGTTTCTAATTTAAAGTTTTTTGCCGAAAACTTTAAAGGTTGCAATGAATCTTGAGAAATTAATCCATTTAAAGAAATAAATTGCTCTATATTATTGATAATCAAGTTTTTAGACTTCAGCTCATCCCCAATAATCGTCAGCAAATTATCAGGATTTATGTTCCAATTTTGTTCCAACAAATGAAATTTTGACTTCTTGAACTGCAATTCTAACCCATCTTGAATGAAACGCAAAGTACCATTCAAATTGGCTCTGTTGGTCGTGCCAATTTGTTTTAATCCACTCGTGAAAGCAATTCTATCTTTCTCCCAAGAAGCCTCAACTTCAAGGTTTTCTGTTGGACTCAATACGTTCATTTTTTGGCTTCCAGAATTCAAAATCAAGGATGCTAAAACCTCGGGATTGTTATAAAATTTTGAAGAGTTGAGGTCAATTTCTGATTTAAAAAAACGATACCTTTCATTCAATAAAAGCGTATCAATTTTAGAATTTAAGGAGAACGTTGAAGTATTGCCAATACCAAAATTCCCCTCAATTAAGGTCTTTTTCGAAATGTGTGCTTCGGGATAGATAAAAGCCAAAATTGGGTCAAAATTCTTTAAATAAAACTGATAATCAATCTTGTAAGTCTGAGGGATAATGGCAGGTTTTGCAGCGTAATAGGCCTGACGAGTGGCTTCATCGCCCGTAAAATAAATTTTATATTCTTCAATTAAAACCTTCAAATCTTTAATCGCCTGCGAAGGGTTGAATTGCCCCGTAAAATTCAAATTCACTAAATCAGAAAGTACTGCCAAGCGACGATTATTATCACTCAATTGAGAGATAACTTGCAAAGAATCAAGCACTAAGTTCTTTTTATCAAGGGTTAAATAGAAATTCAAGAAATTGGCTCGTCCCACTAAATTATCCAATTTTCGCCCTCTCGATTGCACATCTAAAATCGTTGAAATTCTAATATCCTCTTTAGTAAAATTGAGATTTTTGAGATTTGCTTTTGAAATTTTTCCCAATAAATCCACTTGGTCTTTGCCTTCTCGTAAATCTACTTTTCCGAATAAATCGAAAGTTAAATTGGTATCTTTTACCGCTATTCTTCCATCAAAAAGTTCTTTGGAAAGTTTACCGTCAATACGAATATTTTTATAATTATATTTATTGTAAGTAAACTGGTTAACCGTGCCGTCAAAGTCCAAAACGGCACTTTTAATGGATAAACCTTGCCCTTTTATCTTCCCCGAAAGCGTTAAATCTCCGAAAGATTCGGCATCTTCGAGAAGTTTACTTAGCTTAAAACTATCTAATTTCAAAGAACCATCGTAGGAAGAATTGGCAGAATTCGACTTTAAAGTCATGGCTAAATCCACATCAACTTTGCCCAAATCAGATTCCATTAAACCCATCGTTTTAAAATCAGAAGTTGTGCCTTTAAACGTGCCATCAAACATCACATGACCAAATTTCTCCAGCGTTTTTGCCACATCTTTTCCAATATATTTCTCTAAATCAGTCACTTGCACGTAAGATTTACGCATTTTCAAGTCCATCAAAGTCATAGGAATGGTGGGTAATCCTTTGAATGAAAAATCTCCTTTCAATTTAGATTTTTTGCCAAAATACAAATCAAAATTTTGGAGTTTGAAGTCGTTAACCGTTCCGTCAAATTTCCCATTGAGGTAATAGATGTCCTTGTATTGGTATAAATCATTCACAATTCGGGCAATATCATTCGTAAAAACAACCGATGAATCAAAGTTCGCTTGCATCCTAACCCGTGAATTCCAATATTTAAAATCCTTCTGACTTTTAAACGACATCGTGATTTTATTACGAATCACCGTATTATTTACTCGCAACAATAAATCATCAAATCGCATTTGCGTATCCGAGATTAAGAAATTGGTTTTCAGGGTCTTAATCTTAAAATCTGAGGCTTTATCGTACGCTCGAAGCGTGGTTCGGAAAGAAACTGTATCACGAATTAACGTAAAATCGTTGAGATGGGCGTTGAGGGCATCGAGTTTAAAATGATAATGGTCGAACGATTTTGGGTCGTTCATAGGTTTCTCAGTTTCATCATCCATGACCAGAATTCCGTCCACAATGTCGGCTTCGGTAATAATAAAAGGCGTTGGCTTAGCATTAATTGGTTTAGGCGTTGGAGAAGCCAATAATTTATTAATTCTGCGGATAAATTCATCAATATTTACGTCGCCTTTTTTATCGGTCACTATTCTTACAATAGGATGATAGAGGCGAACGTAATCCAAGCGAGTTTTGGTAGAATCTCCCTTGAATCCCAAAGATGGAATGGTCAGATTTAAAAATCTTCCCGCATCCAAATTCACCTCTAACTTTTCAATATTAAGCATTTGGGTTCCTTGATAATCTCTCACCCGCACGCCCTCCAAAGTTGCTTCGTCAAAAAAACGTAAGGTTACTTTGTCAATTTCAATCGGATAGCCCAATTTTTCAGAAATTTTAGGGGCATAATATTGCGCTAAACGGGTTTGTACATAGGAGTTACGACCAAAAAAAACTAATAAAACAACAAGCAAAAGCAGTCCTACTATCGAATAGAGGACAAGTTTTGTCAGTATTTTAGAAATTTTTAATAACATATAATAATGGAACTCAGATTTAGACCACGGATTGTACGGATGCCACGGATTTACACAGATTTTCTTATAATGGTTATTCAAAATATTAGACCACAGATTGTACGGATTTTTTTATTTTCAGATTCATAGATTCTATCGTTCATTCTGAGTTGCACATTTAACAAATCTTAAAAAAATTCGTGTAAATCTGTAACTACCGTAGAATCCGTGGTCTAATCATTCGCCCATTTAGACAAAGATTTTTTTCTATCATTCGTAAATATTTTTCTTTTGATTTGAGGCTTTAAACCAAAGTTTAATAATAATCCAATTTCCATTTCTGTGCCTTTTAGATAATTTAGTAATTGTGCTTCATGCTCCAATTCAATTCCTCCAGATGTCTTCAATTCTAAAATTATTAAATCATTAACCACCATATCAGCATAATAATCTCCTACTTGTCTGCCTTTAAAATACACTTTTATTTGCTTTTGAGGCTCTACTTTAAACCCTCTTGAAAGTAATTCTAAGTACTGTGAGTTTTGATAAACTTTTTCCAAGAAACCATAACCTAACTCATTATAAACGAGATAAAAAGCATTAATGATTTCATCTGTAACATCTTCTAATAATAGCTTTTCATTATCCATTATAAAATTTTATCAGTGAAAATCTGTACAATCCGTAAAATCCGTGGTCTATTTTGTAGTAGTACATATTATCTTTGCAATATGATTATTTTAGCAATTGAATCTTCTTGTGATGACAGCTCGGCGGCTGTTATTATCAACGGCAAACTTTGTTCCAACATTGTGGCAAGTCAGGCTATTCATACCAAATGGGGTGGTGTTGTGCCTGAATTGGCGAGTCGAGCACATCAACAATACATCGTTCCAGTGGTAGCAGAGGCTCTCCAAAAAGCAAATATAACCAAAAACGACCTAAACGCCATTGCTTTTACTCGTGGACCTGGACTTTTAGGTTCACTTTTAGTGGGTGCATCCTTTGCTAAAGCCTTTGCGATGGGTTTGGACATTCCGTTGATTGACGTAAACCACATGCAAGCCCACGTGTTGGCCCATTTTATTGATGAACCAAAACCTAATTTCCCCTTTCTGTGCTTGACTGTAAGCGGTGGACATACACAAATTGTGATGGTACGCTCGCCCTTAAACATGGAAATCATCGGTGAAACCCAAGACGATGCCGTTGGCGAGGCGTTTGATAAAGCCGCAAAACTTTTAGGATTACCCTACCCTGGAGGGCCATTAATTGATAAATATGCCCAACAAGGTAACCTAAATCGCTTTGAATTTCCGATGGTCGAGATGAAAGGATTGAATTATTCTTTCTCTGGAATTAAGACCGCATTTTTATATTTTTTGCAGAAAGAAACAAAGAAAAATACCAATTTCATAGAAGAAAATTTAGCCGATATTTGTGCTTCCATGCAAAATATTCTCATAAAAATTCTTCTTCAAAAACTCAGAAAAGCATCCAGAGAATATAAAATAAAGGAAATAGCTATTGCTGGAGGAGTTTCTGCGAATTCGGGATTAAGGTCTGAAATACAAAAATTGGGGGAAATCGAAAATTGGAATGTTTATATTCCTGCCTTTCAATATTGCACCGATAATGCGGGCATGATTGCAATGGCTGCGCACTTCAAAGCCGAACAAGGAGAATTTTGTTCGCAAGAAGTCAGCCCTTTACCGAGGATGGAATGGTAATACCGTTTGATAACATTTCATAAGAAAAAACCATTGTTGATTGAATTTTATAGGATACATTCACGTTTTTTCTATAACTTTATTAATGTACTCAAATATTCCCTTGTACAGTTGTTTTGATTAACCACATTTTAGAAACAAAAAATGGCACATCATTCACAACATATAACTCATAAAAAATTGACACTAATCAAATCTATTTCGGGCATCAGAGGCACAATTGGAGGAAAAGTTGGCGAAGGCCTTACCCCTCTTGATGTAGTGAAATTCACTGCTGCTTACGGCACTTGGCTTAAACGCAAAAAGCCTGTAAATCAGCTCATTATACTTGGAAGAGATGCTCGCTTATCGGGCGATATGGTCTCTAAATTAGTATCGGGAACTCTCCAAAGTTTGGGTTTGAACGTCATTGATTTAGGACTTTCAACTACGCCTACCGTAGAAGTTGCCGTTCCCGTTGAAAAAGCGGCGGGTGGTATCATTCTAACAGCAAGTCATAATCCAATTCAATGGAATGCCTTGAAATTATTGAACGATAAAGGTGAATTTATCTCAGGACAAGATGGAGAAGATTTATTGGAAATCGCTGAAAATGAAGATTTTGATTTTGTTGATGTTAAAAAATTAGGTTCATATACCACCGACGACACTTGGCTTAAAAAGCATATTGACATGATTTTAAAATTGCCTTTGGTGGACGTTGAAGCTATCAAAAAACGTAATTTTAAGGTTATCGTTGATGCCGTCAATTCAACGGGAGGCATTGCCGTTCCGATGATGTTGGAGGCTTTGGGGGTGACACAAATCACTAAATTGCACTGCGAACCCACAGGACACTTTGCGCATAATCCAGAACCGCTTCCCGAAAATCTGATGGACATTACCAAAGCCATTCAAAAAGAGAAATTTGATTTAGGAATTGTGGTTGACCCAGATGTTGACCGACTTTGTTTTGTGTGCGATGATGGCTCTCCTTTTGGTGAAGAATATACCCTTGTGGCGGTGGCAGATTATGTTTTGCAAAACCAAAAAGGCAATTCTGTTTCAAATCTTTCATCAACTCGTGCCTTGCGTGACGTAACCGAAAAAGCGGGTGGAAAATATTATGCTTCTGCCGTGGGTGAAGTGAATGTGGTGTCTTTGATGAAATCTTCAAATGCCGTGATTGGTGGTGAAGGAAACGGTGGAATTATTTATCCAGAATTACATTACGGACGGGATGCTTTGGTGGGTATTGCCTTGTTTCTAACGCACTTAGCAAATTTTGGCAAAAAAATTTCAGCGCTTAGAAAAGGATATCCAGAATATTATATTTCAAAAAATAAAATAGAATTAACCCCTGACATTGACGTTGATGGCGTTTTGGAGGCAATGAAAAAGAAGTATTCTAAAAACCCAATTAATGCCATTGACGGTGTGAAAATTGAGTTTGATAAAGAATGGGTACACCTTCGTAAATCAAATACGGAACCCATTATCAGGATATATTCAGAGGCAGATTCAATCAACAAAGCCGATGCTTTGGCGAAGAAATTGATGAATGATATGAAAGAATTTGTGGCTGGGAATTAGAAAAATTTACGATAAATCATTATCAACACAATTATTAACAGTAATTACTCCTAATAAATAGAAAAAAAATAGCATCAAATTTCTTATTTTTGTTACTTCCGCAAAACTATTTCCTGTTTTATTGTCCTTGTACTTAATTTTCATCTTTCACCATTGACTAAAATAATAATAACTAATATAAATGTCAGGCGAAGTTCCTGACATTTTACATTTTATATATTTCCTATCAAACTTACAGATATAATAGAGTAATGAACAGAATTTATTTAGATAACGCCGCTACTACTCCCATCGACAAAGCTGTAATTGAAGCCATGTTGCCAATGATGGAAATGAATTTCGGAAACCCCTCTTCTATTCACGGACACGGGCGTGAGGTGAGGAGTGCTGTTGAACGTGCCAGAAAAACCATCGCAGGACTTTTGAATGCTTCGCCCGCAGAAATCACTTTCACTTCGGGTGGAACGGAAGCCGATAATATGGCGATTGTTCGCTCTATTGAAAAATTTGAAATTACGCACGCCATCACTTCGCCACTTGAACATCATGCCGTTTTACACACGTTAGAATATTTAGAGAAAAAAGGTAAAATCAAACTCAGTTTTGTGGATTTGGATTCAAAAGGACACATTGATTTGAATCATCTGGAAGAATTATTACGGGATAATCCAAAAACCTTGGTTTCGTTAATGCACGGAAATAATGAGGTGGGAAATCTTTTGGATATGACAATCTTGGGTCAATTATGTGAAGATTACGGGGCAATTTTCCATTCTGATACCGTACAAACGATGGGACATTATCGCCATGATTTGCAACAGATGAAGATAGATTTTTTGGTGGGTGCAGCGCATAAATTTCATGGCCCAAAAGGCGTAGGATTTTTATACATTAATTCAAAAAATAAGATTCAACCGCTTATTCACGGAGGGTCACAGGAACGCAATATGCGTGGTGGAACTGAAAATGTTTATGGAATTATAGGCATGGCGAAAGCCTTAGAAATTGCTTATTCGGGCATGGACGAACACCGTAAACACATTGAGGGTTTGAAGCAAAGAATGATTAATAAATTAAGACAAAACATAGAAGACATACAATTCAACGGAGATTCGGATAACTTAGAAAAAAGCCTTTATACCGTTTTAAACGTAGGTTTTCCCCCATCCGACGAAGGAGATATGTTTATTTTTAATTTAGACATCAACAAAATTTCAGTTTCGGGAGGAAGTGCATGCACAAGCGGTTCGGATATCGGTTCGCACGTACTCACAGCACTAAACGCCTCACTCGACCGTCCATCAGTAAGGTTCTCGTTTTCAAAATATAATACAATCGAAGAAATTGATTTTGTCGTGGATAAATTAGTGGAGTTGGTGAAAGTAACTGCATAAAAAGTTACCCAAAATATTCCCCAAAAAGATAAAATAGCAGAATCATTAAGGCTAAGTTTCCCACAACAAGCCAATATAATTGCTGCCAAGATTTGATGAATGGCGGAAGAGATTTGTCTTTTTCTTTCATAATATTTCGAAAATCATTTCGTTCAAAATTAGGAGAATAAAACCATATTATTCTCCTAATTTTTGTTTATTTTTACAAAAAAACGCACAAAATAAAATGGAACAAACACCTTCGTCATATAGACCCGTAAGTCGCCAAAGACCAAAATTAAAAATGCCCCTTATTGGCAATATGCTTGGAGGAGGTGGTGGCGGTCCAAAACGGTCTAAAGAAGAACCTCATCCCCTCACAAAAACGATTGTACCCGTTATCGTTGCCATCGCTGTAATTGCCTTTGGGATTGATTATTTTACGAAAAGAAATGCACCAAAAACTTCTTTTAGAGGTGAAAATGAAGTGAAAGCAGTCCCTTTTAGCGGTAAAATTTTGAGGAAATGGTACAACGTAATTCCTCCTAAAAATGAGGTTGAATATGTGGTTGAAATTCAGACCGCTAACAATCAAAAGAGAATTATCAGTTTCTTAAATGAAAAGTCGAATATTGGTGATTTTGTATTGCCGTATAATTCTATTGCGAAGAAAGAAAATTCGCTTGATATTACCGTAAAACGATATTTTAAAGCCGATACTGTGCTTACATTGAGGTATTAACAAAATCACTAAAACAAACTTTATCACGATTTTTAGCTTTTAAAGTAAGTA
>JBBAKY010000020.1:0-36544 GCA_040403295.1 Arcicella sp. | reverse complement strand
AGAAAAGTGGTTAAGTATTGGTTTTAAATATATTATCACTTGAAAAATACTAACAAAAAAGGAGAAAACCTTTCGATTTTCTCCTTTTTGTTTGATAATGAAATAAAAATTCTAAATTTTAATATTCGCCTTAAAATAAATCCGAAATCTAAAATCCCAAATCGAGCTTATTCTGGCGAACCATCATCTTCAATATTTGGTTCAGTTGTATCCAAAAGCGCATTTTCATCGACTTTAATTTTGTCTTTGATACGTTTTTCCAAAATATCTAATAATTCTTGATTGTCTTTCAACATATCTTTTACGGCATCACGACCTTGTCCCAGACGCTCTGTGCCAAAGCTAAACCATGAACCAGCTTTTTTCACGATTTCCATATCAACCGCTAAATCTAAGACTTCGCCAGCTTTTGAAATACCTTCGCCATACATAATATCAAATTCAACGACTCTGAACGGAGGAGCAACTTTATTTTTTACTACCTTCACACGGGTACGGTTTCCAACCACTTGGTCACCATCTTTGATTTGACCAATTCTACGAATGTCCAAACGAACAGAAGCGTAGAATTTCAAGGCATTTCCACCCGTGGTTGTTTCGGGCGAACCAAACATTACACCGATTTTATCACGCAACTGGTTGATAAAAACACAACAACATCCAGTTCTGTTAATAACCCCCGTTAGTTTACGAAGTGCCTGTGACATCAAACGAGCCTGTAAACCCATTTTAGAATCACCCATATCGCCTTCTAATTCCGCTTTTGGAACGAGTGCTGCTACTGAGTCGATCACAATAATATCAATCGCTCCAGATGAGATTAATTGTTCTGCAATCTCTAAGGCTTGCTCGCCATTATCTGGTTGAGAGATAAGTAGTTGACTTGTATCAATGCCCAATTTCTCCGCATAAGCCTTATCAAAAGCGTGTTCTGCATCAATGAATGCCGCTAAACCACCCGCTTTTTGTGCTTCCGCAATCATGTGCATCGTCAAAGTTGTTTTACCGGACGATTCTGGCCCATAAACTTCAACCACACGTCCACGAGGAACACCACCCACACCTAATGCTAAATCAAGTCCCAAAGAACCAGTAGAAATGACTGGAACATCCATTACTTTTGTATCAGATAAACGCATTACAGTTCCTTTTCCGTAAGCTTTATCCAGTTTTTCCAACGTTGTTTGTAATGCTTTTAATTTTTCATTAGCAGGATTAACTGCCTCCGCTTGTTGCTTTGCCATATTTAATTTTAAAGTTTCTAAAAATATTAAGAGTGAATTTACAAGAATTTCAACAAATAAAAGTATTTTGCCGTTAAATGTTAAATCGAAAATTAGAAATATTACTTATTGGTATGTTGTTGATGCCCTTCAGAATGGAGGCACAATTGAACAACACTACTTTGGAAACTTTCCAACATCTGGATTCCACAAAATCAAAACAATTATTCTTTCACTTTGAGAGTTTCTCCTTCTTAAAGAACAACGAGTACTTCCTAAAAGTTGCCGATGGATATACTCTTTTTGGTAATACTTTATCGCCAAAAATGATCTACCAACCCGCCCCAAATGTGCAAATTGAAGGGGGTATTTTTGCCCGAAAAGATTTTGGAAATACTGCCTTTACAAGCATCCAGCCCATATTTACAGTAAGAATTCAGCAAGACTCATCCCAGTTTTTATTTGGCAATTTAGAAGGTCATTTAAACCATCGATTAATCGAACCTTTGCTCAATTTTGAAAGGGTAATTTTGAACCGTCAAGAGACGGGATTGCAGTACACAAAACGGAAGAAAAACACTTTTTTTGACTCATGGATTGACTGGCAAAAGATGATTTATAATGGTTCGGATTTTAAGGAAGAAATCTTTGCGGGTTTTTCTTGGAATAAGAAATTATATACTCGGGCAAATTTCAGTTTTTCGATTCCTATACAATTAACTTTTCAACACCGGGGAGGACAAACCACCAAAGATACGGGTCAAGTCATCACCAATATTAATACCGCCATCGGCCTTGAAGCTGAATGGCGAATGAGTGGATTCTTTCAGAAAATAAGATTACAGAATTATTTTGTGGGCTATCGTCAAAATGCGAATTATCATCCTTTTTTTCCAGATGGTTCGGGGGCATATATCAACTTAACTGCTGAAACGAAAGTAGTGAATGTAATGCTAAGTTATTGGAATTCTACAGGCTATTTATCGGATGCGGGAGGAGATTTATATCAATCTGTGGGCAGAACTTTTGATTACGGAAAAGTTGTTGAAAAATATCGTAATATTCTTATAATCAGAGCGATGAAAGATTGGAAAATAATGGATAATTTATATTTAACCTTCCGATTTGAACCTTATTTTGATTTTAATAATAAGGGTTTTGAACACACAGAAAGTTTATTTTTGAGTTATCGGCAGCGGTTTGGATTAGGGAAAAAATAATAGGATATAACTTCCCGAAACATCTCCACTGTGGGTTAGATCTTTCGGGAAGTATGAAACAAATTCTACAAAATAAATCTCGTAGAAAGGAAATTAGACTCCTGATTTTCAACAATTTGATTCACAATTGCTTTATTTTCAGCGGTATCTTTGGTGGCAACTACCGTTCTGATTGAGAACGAACGTAAAGCAGCCGTTACCGAAAGTGTTCCTTCCGCAGAATCTTTACGACCAGTGAATGGGAATGTATCTGGCCCACGTTGACATTGTGAATTGATATTTACTCTCGAAACCTGATTAACCGCCACATCCATCAAATCTGAAATTTGGTGAACGTCTTTACTGAAAATTGAAACTTGTTGTCCGTGAGACGATTCAATTAAATATTCGATTGGCTCTTTAATGTGTGAGAAAGGTACAACTGGTACAACGGGTCCAAATTGCTCTTCTTCCCAAATTTTCATTTCTTTATTTACTGGATAAAGCAATGCTGGAAAAACGAATGAATTGAAAGTAGTTCCACCATTTTCATTGATTACAGTTGCTCCATGAGCTTTGGCATCATCAATTAATGATTTCAAATAAGCAGGTTTGTTTGGCTCTGGAAGTGGTGTAATATTTACGCCTTTTTCCCACATCATACCCAACTTCAACTTCCCAATTTCTTCTGCCATGCGTGCATTAAACTTGTCAACCAAAGATTCATGAACCCACATTACTTTCAAAGCCGTACATCTTTGTCCATTGAAAGACAATGAACCTAACATACATTCCTTCACCGCTAATTCTAAATCAGCACTTTGCGTTACAATTGCCGCATTTTTGGCATCAAGACCTAAAATAGCTCGCAAACGGTTTACTTTAGGGTGAAGTTTTTTCAATTGATCAGCCACTTTTGACGAACCAATCAACGTTAAAACATCAATTTTTCCAGACTCCATCATTTGTGGAATTACTGAATTGCCACGACCATAAACCGTATTGATAACACCCGCTGGGAAAGAAGTACGGAAAGCCTCCAATAAAGGATAATGCAAAAGTGTACCGTGTTTTGGGGGTTTGAAACACACCACATTACCCATAATCAACGCAGGAATTAAAGTCGTGAAAGTTTCATTCAAGGGATAATTAAAAGGTCCCATGCAAAGCACAACACCCAAAGGCGAGCGACGAACTTGTCCGATAATTCCCTCTTCAATCATAAATCTTGAAGATGTACGGTCAATATCTTTTAAAGCGCCAATCGTATCATAAATATATTGAACGGTACGGTCAAATTCTTTTTGAGAATCTCCCAAAGATTTACCAATTTCCCACATCAAAAGTTTTACAACTTCGTCACGTTTAGCAATCATTTTTTGGGTAAATTTCTCGACCGCATCAATTCTTTGTGCAACTGACATCATTGGCCATTCTCCACGACCATTATTGAAAGCTTTCACGGCAGCATCCAAAACTTCCATGGCATCAGCAGGGTCAGTGATTGGGTATGAACCAATACGCTTTTGTTCTAATCCATTGGCAGTTTTCACATACACAGGCGACCAAACATCTTGCGTTTTTCCTCCCCAAGCTCTCATTTCACCATTGACTAAATATTCTCTTTGTTCAATGGGTTCTGTTAAATTATAATCCGCAGGAATTTGATCTTCGGTTGGAAATAATTTTTCTAATTCAGTTACATTCATTTTTTGTTGAATTTAAATATATGAGGTTTTGATTTCAGGGCAAAGTTCATTTAAAAGCATTTTTATTAGGAAATATTGCAGGAAAATATTTGAAATATTTTACTTTTTATTTGTAATGTTATATTTATGAATTGCCTGACTCACTATAGACGAAAGCAAATTAAATTCTTAAATGTTTAAAATAAAGTTGAATTCGTTAAATATTTTTAATATAATTTTAAAATTCTGAAAAGAAATTGATAATATAATCCTAATCATGTAATTTCGATAATTATACTATTAAATTTATTTTACTAAATAATAACATGGTTTCATCCATCACTAACGGCGTAAAAATAAGTATTCAGACGGAGTTTCAACCTGAATACTCAAATCCATTTCAAGCTCATTTTGTATTTTCTTATCACGTAAGAATTCAGAATGAAAGTGATTTTACGGTGAAACTTTTACGTCGTCATTGGTATATTTATGATGCCAACGGCCAGGTTCGTGAAGTAGAGGGTGAAGGTGTCGTCGGGCAACAACCAACCCTCGAACCTGGACAAAGCTATGAATATTCTTCGGGTTGCAATCTTAATACTTCGATGGGAAAAATGGCAGGAACTTACAAAATGGAACGTATTTACGACGGTAAAAATTTCAACGTAATTATTCCAGATTTTAATTTAATTGCTCCTTTTAGAATGAATTAATTCTTCGTTTATCGATGTTAGATGTTCGTCAAACCACTTCGATAAATTAGGTTTCATTGCCTCTGTATATATTCAACTGTCAAGGTTTTGAAAAACAGAACAAACAATTTGTATTCCAAAGATAAAAAGCCGAAAATTAAACATCGTCACTAATGATAAAATATTATTTCCAATTTTTATTTGCCTCCAAAAACGAACATTCCATTCATTCCCCCTTTGTTTTTGAACTTTACACGAAAATAATTCAAGTAAAAACTAAGTTTTTGATCTTTGAAGAAATAGAAAATTTACGCAAAAAACTCCTTAAAAATCGTACTTTAATTGCAATTACCGACTTTGGTGCGGGTTCGAGAATATATAAGACTAATCAAAGAGAAATTCGTCAAATTGCCAAAAGTGCCGAGAAAAATCCAAAATTTGGCAAGCTCCTTTTTCGATTAATACAGCATTTTAAACCCTCCATAATTCTTGATTTAGGAACGTCTTTAGGCATAACAACTATTTATGAATCAAAGGCTTACGAATCTTCAAAGATTTTCACTTTTGAAGGATGTCCCGCCACTGCAGCAATTGCCAATAAGAATTTAGAAGAATTAAATTGTCATAATATTGAAATAATTGTTGGAAATATAGACGAAACTTTACCGCAAAAATTAAGGCAAATAGAGCAATTAGACTTTGCATTTTTCGATGCCAATCATCGTTTTGAGCCAACCGTTAGATATTTTGAACAATGTTTAGAAAAGGTAACGGAGGAGAGTATTTTTGTTTTCGACGATATTCATTGGTCAGATGAAATGCACCAGGCATGGCAGGTTATTAAGAATCATCCAGACGTAATGATTTCAATTGATTTATTTTATGTAGGCTTAATATTTTTCAGAAAAAATCAACCAAAGCAGGAATTTGTGCTCAGGTTCTGAAAGGAACAGAAGAAATAAAGGAGGAAAGGAAATTGAAATGGAAAACGATTAATCTGATTCCCTCCTTTTTTCTGTCTCCCTTCCCCCTTAAATTATTTTACAATCACGCCATTTGCCACAAAACCAATTGCTTTTTCAGGTTGGGTAATTTTGGCAATATCTTCTTTGCTTTTACCACCATCTTCGGCATAATGTTTCAACATGGCAACCGAAGTTGTTTTGATTTTTGCAACACCATCAAAAACAACCGTTTTTCCCGTAATATCTTTCGGAACAAAAAAACCATAATCTTTGAAAGTTACACGCATGGTTTGACCATCGGCGGTTTTCACCTTCATCCAACACCCTGCAGCTTTACAGACAGATTCTACCACGCCCGTTACTTTAGCAGGCATTTCTTCTTTGTTTTCTAATTTTGTTGCCAATTCTGTCGCAGGAATTGCTCCTGATTCAGTAAGTGGCTCACCATAAACGCTCTGTGCTTTGGTGATAAATGATGCTCCTAAGAACAATAATCCAAGTGCTAATTTTCTCATAATCAGTTTGTTGTCTTTTAATGATAAACAAATTTAATAAATTCTCAATTAATTACCTCAATCCAGCCCTTACATTCTGCCCCTTTTAAAGTTTTCAAGAAATAATAATAAGTACCCACGGGAATATCTTTTCCCCAATCGTTTTTATAATCAACAGTTTTTAACATCGACTGCCCCCAACGGTTTTGAATTTCAATACTTTGCAATTTTACCCCTATCACAAAAAAATCATTTTTCCCGTCCCCATTTGGCGTAATTACGTTTGGCGGAGTCGCAGGATTTTCAACTTCCAATGTTTTGGTTTGTGTTAATAAACAATCGCCTTTGTACGATTTGAGCGTGATGGTATAAATCCCCGCTTCTTTATACGTAAAAGGTTCTGGATTTTGGCTCGTTAAACTATCACCCCTCCCCGTGAGCCAAACATATTTCTTGGCATTTTTCGTATTATTTTGCAAAGTTACAAAAGTAGGTTTACCACAATCTTCCAAAAATTTAAACTCAAAATCTGGTTTAAAACTTTCATCAATCTCAATATTAACGGTTCTTTGGGCTTTACAACCTGTTTTTTCATCGAAAACATTTACCGTAAAAGTAGCTGGTTTTGAGATTGTTACGGTTGGTTTTGCAGAAATAGAATCACTCAAAGCAATGTTACCTTTCCAAAGGTATTTTGTACCACCCGAAACAAATAATTCAATGGTTTTATTTCGACAAACGGAGGTGTCATTTGTTACTTTGGTAGGAGTTTCATCCAATTTTACGGTGACGGTTTTAGTCGTTTTACAACCGTATTGATTCACAATTTCAACCGAATAAGTAGTTGATTTTGTAATGGTTACGATGGGATTTGGAATATTTGTCGCATTTAATCCTCCAGCGGGCGACCACGAGTATTTTGTTCCGCCTTCTGCCAATAATTGTGCTGTTTTATTGTCGCAACCACTTACCGTTTCAGGGCTCACTTTAAAATCGGCGGGAAGAACTTTGATGATTTTTTTAACGGTTTCTTCCCGTTTACAAGAAAGCAAATTAACGCCTTTGAGCGTAACGGTATAAATTCCCGCTTTTGTAAACGTAAATTCTTCAGTGCCTACCGTAGAGTTTTTTTCACCACCAATATTCCAACTAATTATTTTGGCTCCTTCACTGGTATCTTGAAAATTAACCTTGAAGGGCAAACAACCCACTAGAGTGTCCGATGAAATACTCGCTGATTTTTTCGTTCCGTCTGAGGTATCAAATTGCACTTTCAAATTATCAATATCAAATTTAAAGGCTGCATTATTACAATTTTCTGATGGATTAGTTCTCGACCAAGCATTTGGCGTTGTCGTAAAAACGTTTTGGCTACCTACTCGATTACATGAACAAGCTGAATGATATATAAAGCCCTGTTTATCAAACCGACAAGTTCCGCCGTCCACGTGGTCGCCAGCCGCATTTGGCGAACTATTATCACTCCCAAAAAAAGTTGCGTAAAGTAGTGATTTAGAATCTTTTTCGAGCAATGCAAAGTAGAAATTATTGCCGTCCGTTGTACTCCGAAAAGCATCAGATGTCACAGGCATTCCCTTGGTACTGACAGGAGCAGAATTAAAAACATTATCATTGACTTTTCCACCCCATCCTGAAATATAAATATTGCCGCATTGATTAACTAAAAAGGCAGTTGGCACAATATCGGGCGAACCTTTACCCGTTCCAATCGTGGTTGAAAAATTTGTAGTCGTTAATGTTTTGTCAATGGAATGAATGAATTGACCACTTTTAGGATTTGAATAAGCGGCATTTTGGATGGGATATACGCCAAAAGTAAGCCCATAAATATATACATTTTCATCTTGGTCAATATCCATCAACTGCGCTAAATCTAAATTTGGCGTGCCTAAATACGTTCCATTGTAAGCAGTCGGCAAAAAACTTTTAGTAATATCTCTCGTAAATTTCATCACAAAGGCATCCGTTCCACCACTGATTTTTGTTTGCAAAGTTTGCGAAAATGGCAAATTGGAACTTTCCGTTGCTCCACAAATATAAATACTCCCAGATTTACTAACTTTCAGTGAAAAAGCAGCATCGTAGCCATTTCCACCCAAGATTGCACTCCATAATATTTTGGACAAATCGGGATTAAAATTACAAATAATGGCATCACTTGAACCGCTTCTAATTATGTTTGGAATTCCGCCTACTATCGGAAAATTCGGCGAATCTGTCACCGAGGCGATATAAACATTATCTTGTTCATCAACCACAATTTCACCTCTAAATTCATCGCCATAATTCAAAACCGAGCGATTAATCCCATCCGTTCCAGAACCACCTAAGTAAGTGGAAGCCAACAGCTTAGAACCATCTGAACTCAATTTTGCAACAAAAATATCACTTCCTTGCGTGAAACGTTGACCAGATGTTGGAATGATGGCATTTCCTCCATTAAAGGTTTGGTCGAATGCGTTGGTTGTAGTCGGAAAATCGGAAGAAGCGGTACTACCAAAAATCAATAATTCACCTTTAGAATTGACGATTAAACTGTGCGGAATATCAGCATTTAATCCGCCTAAATACGTGGCATACAACAACTTAGAACCATCCTGATTAAATTTAAGAATTGCTACATCCCAATATCCGCCATTTTTCAATTGATACGCTCCCGTTGTGGCAGGAAATGAACCAGAAGACGACGAAAGCGTTGAACCGCCCGCATATAAATTTCCTTCAGCGTCGTAGGTAGCGGTATGTCCCCAGTTGTCCGCTGTTGAGCCAGAATAAGTCGAGAAAATCAATTTGGGGTCAATCGTGAGGGGTTTATTATGATCGTAATCATTTGGAAAAGAGAAACTTACAATGTTTTTATTAATTTTAAAACCACTTTTTACTTCCGAAAAACCTTGCCTCGAACTGGCATTCACAAGGGTTTCCGAGAATGAATAAGGTTTCATTTCAATAATATTTGCCAGCGAAGTTTTGATATTGAGATTACCATTTTCAAGCAAAATTTCATCCGCTCCTTCATAACGCATTTTAATTTGTTCAGTCGAAACATTGGGAGCGACAATAAACTCATATTTCAAGGCATTTTCGGTAGAATATAAGCGCAAATCAATGCCTTTATAAATGTTTTTTAGCCAAATTTCAGGGTAAGATTTTACGTCTATACCCCATTTGGTGGGGTCATTTCCATAAAAATAATTTTGCGTTTCCGAAACTACATTGTTCGCATTAACGGTAAAATCAGGATTTGAATCTTCAAAAATAACATCTAATCCATGCACTTTCAGCGGCTTTATTTCATTCGTTTGTTTGCTATGTTTCATTTGGTAAAGGGCATTATTATCCACAAAAATATAATGCAAACCTTCTTGACGAATTTGCAAAAATCCTCCCGGAATATGAGCAATAAACTTAATTTCTTTATCCCATTGCCCTTTATTTTCAATAAATTTAATGGCTGGAACATTCGATAACGCCTTGAAACTTAACAGGATAATTAATAATAGTAGCAGTTTTTTCATACGGTTGTTTTAAAATTTGGATGACATAATCATTTTATAAATAACTTAAAATATCGATTATTATTTCATAAGTTTCGTTGAAATTGAAACAAAAATGGTGATATAAATTCAGGTTATCCAAAATTTATATCACCACAAATAATTCAATCAATTTTATTTATTTTAACTCTGCATCAAATCCTTCAAAATCTTCTGCGCCGCAATTGAAATTACCGTTCCAGGACCAAAAACGCCCGAAACCCCGGCATCGTACAAATACTGATAATCTTGGGCAGGAATCACGCCTCCCGCAATCACCATAATATCTTCACGACCTTGCTTTTTGAGCTCTTCAATTAATTGCGGAACCAACGTTTTGTGTCCCGCCGCCAAACTGGATGCACCCACCACGTGAACATCGTTTTCAACCGCTTGTTTGGCTACTTCTTCGGGCGTTTGAAATAATGGCGTAATGTCCACATCAAAACCCAAATCAGCAAAACTGGTAGCGATAACTTTTGCGCCTCGGTCGTGACCATCCTGCCCCATTTTTGCCACCATAATTCTTGGTCTGCGACCTTCCTGTTTCGCAAACTCATCTGCCATTTCTCTGGCAACTCTAAAATTCTCGTCGTCTGTCACTTCTGCTGAATAAACCCCTGATATTGAACGAATTACGGCTTTATGTCTGCCATAAATTTTTTCTAAAGCGGATGATATTTCTCCCAAAGTTGCCCTTAATCTTGCCGCTTCAATGGCTAAAGCTAATAAATTCCCCTCACCCGTTTCGGCTGATTTTGTGAGTTTTTCTAAAATTAAATTTACCAAATTATTATCTCTTTCCGCTTTAATTTTATCCAATCTTTCAATCTGAGAAACCCTAACTGCTTGATTATCAACATCTCTAACTTCCAAAACCGTGGCTTCTGAGATTTTATATTTATTTACGCCCACAATTACGTCCTTGCCCGAGTCAATTCTTGCTTGTTTTCGGGCGGCTGCTTCCTCAATTCTCATTTTGGGCAAACCCGTTTCAATCGCTTTGGCCATGCCACCCAATTCTTCGACTTCTTCTATCAGAGCCCACGCTTTTTTGGCGAGTTCCATCGTTAAATATTCAACGTAATAAGAACCTGCCCACGGGTCAATTACCTTTGTGATTTGCGTTTCATTTTGCAAATATAATTGGGTATTTCGAGCAATTCGAGCGGAGAAATCGGTTGGTAAAGCCATGGCTTCATCCAATGAATTGGTGTGCAAACTTTGCGTATGCCCCAAAGCCGCCGCCATGGCTTCAATCGTGGTTCGGGCTACATTATTAAATGGGTCTTGTTCAGTCAGCGACCATCCCGAAGTCTGACAATGCGTTCTGAGCATCAGCGACTTATCATTTTTAGGATTAAATTTTTTAACAATTTTTGCCCATAACATCCGTCCCGCCCGCATTTTTGCGATTTCCATAAAATGGTTCATGCCAATGGCCCAAAAGAACGACAATCTTGGCGCAAATTTATCAATATCCAAGCCCGCATTTACGCCCGTACGGAGGTATTCGAGTCCATCGGCAAGCGTGTAAGCCAATTCCAAATCTGCCGTTGCCCCTGCCTCTTGCATGTGATAACCCGAAATTGAAATCGAATTGAATTTGGGCATATTTTTAGCCGTATATTCAAAAATATCCGCAATAATTCTCATGGAAGCCAACGGCGGATAGATGTACGTATTCCGAACCATAAATTCTTTCAAAATATCGTTCTGAATCGTACCTGATAATTTTTCTGGAGAGACGCCTTGTTCTTCTGCCGCCACAATATAAAACGCCATAATGGGCAAAACTGCACCATTCATGGTCATCGAAACGGACATTTCATCCAATGGAATTTGGTCGAAAAGGATTTTCATATCCTCCACTGAATCAATGGCAACACCCGCCTTTCCTACATCACCTTGAACTCGCACATGGTCGGAATCGTACCCACGATGCGTGGCCAAATCAAAGGCAACGGAAAGTCCTTTTTGACCACCCGCTAAGTTTTTACGATAAAAAGTATTGGACTCTTCTGCCGTCGAAAACCCAGCGTATTGACGAATTGTCCAAGGATTTTGCAAATACATTGTTGAATAAGGCCCTCTAAGATAAGGAGGCAAACCCGCTGCAAAATTCAAATGTTCGGCATCCGCTAAATCTTCCTTTGTAAAATATGATTTAACGTATATTCCCTCCGCACATCGCCATGGCTTTGATTCTGATTTATCGATTTGATTATCAGATACTTGAATAAGATTAATATTTAATAAATTAGGTTTCATGGCTTATTTTTCAAAAGTGGAGGATAATCTTAAATCTGTCAACAAATCAAAACCTAAATTAGAACTGGATTGATTAAGTTTTTCAGTTTTATTACCGATTGTTTCATCAAACCTAAATTTATTCACTCCAACCATGATTTTTTCATTGGTATTTAACGCATTTAGCTGGCTTTCAAAATTACGTTTTATCTCATTTTGTATAAAATTCTGTTTGAAAGCATCAACAATTCCACCCTTATTTTCAACTTCTTGTAAAAGTTTGAAAGAATTCTCGGCAATTTCAAAAGTCAGATTCTCAATAAAATAACTGCCTGCTGATGGGTCAATTACTTTATCAAAATACGATTCTTCTTTTAAAATAGTAGAAATATTCCTCGCAATTCTTCGACTAAATTCATCCGATTCTTGGAAAGTTTCATCAAAGGCTCTCACGCTCAAGGAATCGCAACCGCCAATGATGGCTGACATTGATTCGGTGGTTGCCCTTAACATATTTGTATGTGGACTATTGGATGAATTAAAAAATGAAGAAGTTACACAATGAATTGCGATTGGGGGAATATCTTGACTATCCAAACCGTAGCCTTCGGTTAAAATTTTATTCCAAAGAAACTTCAACGCTCTTATTTTAGCAATCTCCGCAAAATAATTTGTTCCGATAGAAATTGAAAATTCTATTTTTTGTACAATTAATAGTAATGCTATATTTTGTTGAGATATTTTATCAATTGTTTCAATGGCCGAAGCAAGTGTAAATGCTACTTCCTGCGCTATATTTGCTCCAGAATTATGAAAGACATTTCCATTAATTGTAAGAATTTTGAAGGATGCAAAGTTTTGTACTTTTCCAAGAATCTGCTTTATCTCTTCCCACTCATTTACGGCATAATTTCCAGAAGTAAAGTATCGTCCAAGTATATCGTTGTTGATTCCTCCTTTCCAATGATAAGGAGCTACTATCTGTAACTCATTTACTAAACGTAAAGGGTTATTTTCGACTTTAAAAAAAAAGGGTGTAGCAGAAATTTTGATATTTCTTAACAATTTCTTAACTTCAAATTCCTTTTCAAGCACACCACTAAATTCAATCAAAAACGATTCAGCCCCCGCCTCTAATAAGCTGACAATCAGTGCATTAGTTTCTTTTTCAGATTTGTATTTTATTATTTCCCGATAATTCCAAGTTTTTATAAGGCCTTGATTTTGAGATTGTTGTACGGATTTTAAGGGCATTTGATGCACTTCTACTCCATCATGATACGATTTAACTTTGATATTTTCATCAATAATCCAAGTTAAGTTTTCGCTAAAATCTTTTCCTTTTAAATCTTTAATTACTTGTTGTTTCCAATCTTCGTTGGTATGGGAAATAAATTCTTGAAAGAGTTGATTTTTCATAAAAAAAATAAAATAATATTTAATTTTTCAAAGTTAGCAAAAATTTAGATTTTAGATTTTTTTTGTCAAATATTCCCCAAATATTGACATATACGCCCTTACTATTGTATTATTCTAAGAAGTACTCTAAACCTCAATTTTATACTATCTTTTTTTAAAAAAAATGGCAAAATTGGTCTAAAACGACCAAAAAAAACGCTACTTTTGTCTCCCTTTAAAAAGTAAATATCGGTAATTTTCCATTATGTCGCCAATTAATTGATAACCAGATGTTTAAGACTTCTTACTTTCCCAGTACCGCCATTTTAGAAAACAATATGTACCCTACTCTCCAGCCAGATGCAAGACAAATCTGGAAAAAGTGTCTTGAAGTAATACATAGAGAGATAAATGAACAAAGTTTTAAAACTTGGTTTGAACCCATCGTACCCTTAAAAGTAACGAACCAAACACTCTCTATTCAAGTACCAAGCCAATTTTTTTACGAATGGTTAGAGGAAAACTATATCCATATTCTCCGAAAGGCAATTGATTATTCAATGGGAAGAAATGGAATGTTAGAGTATTCAATTATAGTGGACAAAGGCGATAAAAAAAATCCACCAATTGCTTACAGTATTCCAAATCAAAAACCGACAGTTCCTGTACAAGCACAAAAACGCCCCGAAGCAACTGTTTATGAAAGTCCATTTCAACTAAAAGATTTAGATTCATTAGATTTAGATTCATACTTAAATCCACACTATACATTTGATAATTTTGTGGAAGGTGATTGCAATCGTTTGGGCCGTTCGGCGGGCTTAGCAGTTGCTCAACGTCCTGGCGTTACTTCTTTTAACCCTTTGATGATTTACGGTAGCGTAGGATTAGGAAAAACGCATTTAATTCAAGCCATTGGCAATTATATCAAACATACGCACACCAATAAATTTGTGTTGTATGTAACCTCCGAAAAGTTTTGTAATCAATTTATTAATGCCATCAAAAATAACACACTCCAAGCATTTACCAATTTTTATATGCAAGTGGATGTGTTGATTATTGATGATGTTCAGTTTTTGGCAGGTAAAGAAAAAACGCAAGAATCTTTTTTCCATATATTCAATCATTTGCATCAATCTGGTAAACAAATAATTATGTCTTCCGATAGACCACCTCGTGAGTTGGCTGGAATGCAAGACAGATTACTTTCAAGATTCAAATGGGGGCTAACAGCCGATGTACAACAGCCTGATTTTGAGACACGCATCGCCATTATTCAAAAGAAATTACAGGCCGACGGCATTTATATTGAAGATAAAGTTATTGAATATTTAGCCCATAGTATTGATACAAACGTCCGTGAGTTGGAAGGTGTAATTGTATCATTGATGGCTCATGCTTCATTCAATAGTAAAGAAATTGATATGGATTTGGCTCGTACAACCCTAAGAAATATTGTGATGGACTCAGAAAGGGAGGTAACAGTTGATTCAATTTTAGATGCAGTTACTGATCATTTTGACGTAAATATGACAGATTTGAAAAGCAAAAGCCGTAAACGAGAAACGGTTTTCCCACGTCAAGTTGCGATGTATCTCATGAAAGAGTTCACCAATTTGCCTTTGAAGTCAATCGGTTATCATTTTGGGGGACGTGACCACAGTACTGTTATTCACGCCGTTCAAACTATTAGCGATATGCTTGAAACGGATAAAGACGTAGAAAAAACAATGCAAAAATTGTATAAATATTTCAACCGAGTAAGGGTTAAAGCATAACAGTTTTAAAGAATTTCTAATCACTATACTTCAAGAATATTGGTAACCAGTTTTAAACCTTTGGAATTTTACTGAAATAATTTATTGAATTTGCTCAGTTTAGATTTTGTCATTTTAAAAATATCTGAATTATAATCTTTACTTAACCGTAAGGTTGTCTCATTTTTTGATTCAATCTTACGGATTTTTTTTATCTTCGTACCTCAAACTTCAAACATTATTCTATGAAAAAAATAACAATCCCTCTGCTTATTTTATGTTTTGCTATTCAATCTAAATCTTTTGCAAAAAATAATATTGACCCAGTTCGACCAATTCAAATAGAAACAATTAATTTCAACATTGATAATCCGAAAGGAAAGATAAAAATTCGATTCATTAGAAATGAAGATAAATCAGACACCACCAACAAACCAAAAGGTTTTTTTTGCAAAGTTGAAAAATGTGGTTAATTTACTCATGGATGTGTCCGATAACCCGCCTTTCAAGGTTGAAATAGTTCGAGAAAAAGAAAAAAAGAACTAATGGAGAACGCAATTATTCTTTTAGTCAAAAACTTGGCATACTATTTGCAAATTATCCAATGTGAGTAAAACATTCCGCCAGATGTAATGATTTTGTAACAATTTGTGAAATTCATGACGCTAATCATTTCATAGTCAACGATTAATCTTTTTGATTATTCCTCATCTCCGTTCCATCTCAGCAAATCATTGCGATGAAATTTCCTGATTATTTAGACAGAATAAAGTAATATTTTTAAGGCACTTTTATGGGTTAGGGCTACAAAAAGTCTTGGTCATGTTGTCGACTCTTTATAAACTATTATATAAATAATATCAGGAAATGTAGAGACATAGGGTAATTTTTATGAAGCATAAAATTAATTTTTAGATTTTTATGGGTTAGGGTTATCAAAAAATTCGCTGGCTATGCTGGTGACATTTTCTAAACTTTGAAACCACAAGAAGAATTTAGAAACTTCAAAATATAATTAATTTTTAAAGAGCATAGAATAGTTTATAGATTTTTATGGGTTAGGGTTACAAAAAAGTCGTTAGCGTTGCAGACGACTTTTTTATTTTCATATAATGACTAAAGCTGACTGAAAAGCGTTTATTTTTGTTAAATTTTGATGGCACAATTTTATTAATATATAATTCAAATAGACATAAACGATGGTTTTTGAAAAATATCTTGAACAAAAGAATATAGATTCTGAAAAGTTTTTATGGGAAAACCCAGAACAATTCCAAGAACTTAAAGTTATTTTTAATCAAATTAATTCCGAGAGTTTTACGGCTCAAAAGAAGTTCTTGATTAATCCACTTCGTCGTAAATATCAACTAAAAGTATTTTAACACGTAGTTTAAATGCAACATAACTATTTATTTAAATAATAACCTAAACCCTTAAATTCAAAAACAATGGATGTAAAAATTAATCCCTCTTGGAAAGTCCACCTTACTCAAGAATTTGAAAAGCCATATTTCACTCAATTAATAAATTTTGTAAAAACAGAATATTCTTCTACTAATGTTTATCCCCCTGGAAAATACATTTTTAATGCTTTCGATAAGTGTTCTTTTGAAAATACCAAAGTGGTAATTTTGGGTCAGGATCCCTACCATGGCTATAATCAGGCAAATGGTTTATCTTTTTCAGTAAATGACGGCGTGTCTTGTCCACCTTCTTTGCAAAATATTTTCAAGGAAATCAGAGATGATTTAGGCATTCCAGTTCCAAAATCTGGAAATCTTGAACGCTGGGCTGAACAAGGAGTCTTGTTATTAAATTCAACCCTCACGGTTCGTGCTGGTGAGGCAGGATCACACCAAAAGAAAGGTTGGGAAATTTTTACGGATGCAGTTATTAAATGTATTTCAGACCAGAAAGAAGATGTCGTTTTTATGCTTTGGGGAAAATATGCACAGGATAAAGGCTCAGTCATAAATGGCACAAAACACTTAATTTTGAAAGCCAAACATCCATCGCCAATGGCTGCCAATTACGGTGGTTGGTTTGGTACAAAACATTTCTCACAAGCTAATGACTATTTAATTAGCAAAGGCTTAGAACCCATTAATTGGTAAAAATTATGAAAAAATTATTGTTAACCACGCTCGGCTTATTAGTGGGTTATTTTAGTCATGCTCAGAACTATCTTGCTGAAATAAAATCTTTTGAAAAACAAGATTCATTATCAATGCCTGCCACTGAACAAGTACTCTTAGCGGGAAGCTCAACCTTCCGACTTTGGCTTACTTCTAAGAAAGATTTAGCGGATTATCCAACCATTAACCGTGGTTTTGGAGGTTCTCAAATGAGTGATTTGAATTTGTATTTTGAACGAATTGTCACTAAATATGACCCTAAAGTCATTTTAGTTTACGAAGGTGATAATGATTTAGCGGCGGGAGAAAGCCCGATGTCGGTTTTTGAAGATTTTAAAATCTTTGCTGAAAAAATTAAAAGTCAATTGCCAAATGCGATTGTGGGATATTGTTCAATCAGACCAAGCCTTGCCCGCATCAATCTGCGTGATAAACAATTGGAAGCCAATAAAATGATTAAAGATTATTGCAAAAAACTGAAAGGTTTTTATTACGTAGATATTCAAAAAGATTTTTATTTAAAAAATGGGGATTTAATGCCCGATATTTTTGTCTCAGATAAATTGCACATGAATAAAAAAGGCTACGATATTTGGACAAAAGCCACACGAAAATTCTTAAAAAAGCGTTTTAAATCTTAATTTGCATGATTTTTGAGTAAAATATTATGCTCTTTATAAATTCTAAAATTGGAAAATTGAAACGTTTTAGCAAAAAATAATGAAAAATCTTCTTCTTCTAATCGCCCTTTTTACATCCTCAATTTCATTTTCACAGAATGTAACAATCTTTGGAACGGTTGAAAATGCACAAGGAGATACGTTAACTTTAAACTACGACCCACTTCTTTTAGGAATAAAACCACAAACACAACAACATATTTTTACGGCTGAAAAGACCTTTAAGTTTGATTTAGACGTTGATAAAAGTGCGATTGTTGAACTACGTTATCAAAAACAGCAGATTATTTTATTTATCGGTAAAGATGATAAAATCGAACTTAGTTTTGATGGCAAAGACGTGCATAAAAATATCGTATTTAAAGGAAATCATGCGTTAGAAAATGATTTTTTGGAGAAGTTTTATCAAAAATTTAAAACTGATTTTAGCTCCCAAATTATGTTTGCTAAAATTATAGATAAACCGATTGACGTACTCGAAATGGGGCTTTTTGATTCAAAAAAGGCACAATCTGATTTTTATAAATCTTTTGCAGAACAGGCAAAATTTTCGGAAGAATTTAAGAAATATCTTGAAAATCAAATCCGTTGGAATTATTGGTATTATATACTTGCTTATCCAGTGGTTCGTGGAAATGCCAATACGGGACAATCGCAGGTGATTTCGCTTCCCTCTCCTATCTTAGAAGGTTTGGAGGATAAAAAGATTCAAGATGAAACCGCCATGATTTCAACGGCATATCGAAATTTTTTGATTTATTATGTTACTTATTTCAATTCAAAAGAACATAGTTTTGTTAAATATGCGGATACGAATAAGGCGATGGAAGATAAACATCGTTTTGCTCGTGAACATTTGCCACCGAGTGCTTATCAGTTTTATTTAGCTTATATACTTGAAAATCAATGCCTTTTATGTTTGCCTTCAACGATTCGGAATACTTTTGCAGCGTTGAATATTACGCCAAATTCTGAAAAATACGCTTCTTTAGTTAAAGAGAAATGTGGAGAATTGATGGCCAAGAAAGATGAAGAAGTTGCCAAGAAAAAAGAAGACGGCAAGAAATGGTTTAAAGCCCTTACACCAAAAGGAGATACCTTATCATTAGCCGATTTGAAAGGCAAAGTGGTTTATTTAGACTTTTGGGCTTCCTGGTGCGGCCCGTGTCGAAAGGAATTTCCAAATTCAAGATTGTTGCACGAAAAGTTGAATGAAAAGCAAAAGAAGCAAGTGGTGTTTCTGTATATTTCTATTGATGAAGTAGAAGAAAACTGGAGAAAAGCCTTGATTGATATGAAGTTAGAAAATGGTACTAACATTCATTCTGTGGGCGGTTGGGACTCGAATGCGGCCAAATTTTTCAAATTACAATCCATTCCAAGATATATGCTGATGAATAAAAAGGGAGAAATTGTCAATTCAGATGCTAAACGTCCAGGCGACTCCGAAATTTTTAATGATATTTTGAAGTTAGTAGAAGAGAAATAAATTTAGTTTGTTATCAGTTTTAAAGAAGAATCCGCTATTTTTCTTTAAAACTGATACATTCAAACAATTTACTTTTAGATTTCTTCTAATAAACTTGGAAAGAAAACATAATGACCATTATATCTTTTATAGACTTCATAATTCAAATCATCTAAAAATTCATTCTCAAAATCCTCAAAGTCTTCCATTTTTTCAAAACTGTATTGTACAGAATAAGTTGCTCCTGCATTTTCAACTTCGGTTAACAACCTCATAATTTTATTACTCTTCGGCTTCCCTGTCATCATAGCTTCTGGAATATGAACGGCTTTTAACCATTCCAAAAAGTCTTGTTCCAAGTTTCTATCAACGCTGTATGTTATGTTATGTATAATCATGGCAAAAAGTTTAAAATAAAAAATCCACTACGTACAAAGGTAGTGGATTTCGTTGGAATGTATTTTAGGCAATCGTTATTGATTGGCTAATTTTCTAATTTCGTCAAATTTATTACAGTTTGTAACACAATCACCGTTACTGTTTAGCACAAATTTATTTCCAGTGGCATCTAATAATTCAAACTGTTTTGTGGCGGGAAGAATATTTACTTCTGTAAAAAAACAAGGCGCAATTTTAGCATTAAAACGGTTGATAACGCCTAATTTTCCTTGGCCTCGGGATACAATTGACAATCCATTATTGAAAGGTCTTACTTCATCATAATCAAAAGCAATCTGTACTTTTCCTTTTTTATCAATAAATCCGTATTTATTATTGTCGTATTTCACTCCATAAAGTCCTTCGGTCGTAATCATAATTTCTTTGTAAGTTGGTTTTGATACTACTTTTCCAGTAGTATCAATCAAACCCCATTTGCCATCTTTTAGGACAGGAAATAACAAATTTGAATCGTATTTTTTAATTGAAATGTAACTTTGCGTAGTAACTCTTTTCAAACTATTTCTTTCCACTAAATTATATTCTGTGGGCATATCATCCCCATTTTTTAAGGGATTTATTGTTTTAATGGCCACAAAACTTGAATTAAATAGTGTATCCGTCGTAATATATTTAATACCAATCGGAGCGGCTTCGTTTGTTTTACCAATTACAATATTTCCATTCTTATCATAAACCATATCTACCCGACAATTTCCAGCGGGCAAACTACAATTTTTTGCATTTTCCTTTACTACTACTAAGCCAAATTTATTGAATTGAGCAATTTCATCAAAAACGATTGGAATAATTTCGGTTCCGTCATATTTAATAAATCCACATTTAGTGCCAACATTTCCTCCAGCCTTACAAGCTGAAACTAAACCATATTGATTAAAATTTCCTAAAACACTATATGATGGTTCAACTACCACTTTTAACTCCATATTGATAAAACCATAGTATTTCCCATCTTTAATTTGAGCTAAACCATATTTATTGAAATCTCCAATATAAGTATATGTTTTACTTGTTCTTAACTCTTTGAAGTCAATTAATCTAACGCCAGCTTCGTCTTTGGCAATACCCAAATTAGCATTCGCAGATAAACTTGGGTCAATATTCAAATTAATAATTGATTCATACGAAGGTTTAATTTTGATATTTCCTTCGGTATCCATCAAACCAACTTTTTTATTTTGCTCAATAATCATCCATTTACCTTGCTCAGTTGTAGCATTCAAGTTATCATAAATGGCATCTATTTTTGTTGAACCGTCAATTTTGATTAGGCCAAAAGTTCTACCAGTTCTTACTTTGAATAATTCATTATTAAATACCGAAATTTCATCAAAATAATCAGACAATGTTTTTTTGCTGATATCATATCCATTATCTATCAAGGCTTGTTTGCCATTTTTAAATTTAGCAATACTGATACCAAGTCGAAGTGATTTTACCTCAACGATATTTTCAAGGGCTTCGCTTTCATTTCCATAAACATCTACGAAATACCAGTCAAATTTTTTAACCAAAGCCTTTCCATCGTTAAATGGTTCGGCCTTTTCGTATTGACACGGAATTATTTCGTCACCGCAATAGTTTAGATAGCCAAAAACTTGGTCTTTTTTAATACGAGAAAAACCTTGATGATAATTTTCAACCACGCCATATCTCGAATTACCTTTGAATGATTCCAATGGAAAACCAATGATTTCTTCTCCGTCCAAATCTTTCATTTTGATAAATCTTCCATCATTTTTATTGCTAAAACATTGGGCAGAAATAACACTTGAATGTCTTTTTTTGATTTCACTTTTTTGTTCGATTTGAAATATATCACGGATGTTATCAGTTTCAATTGAACGAACATCACCCTTGTATTTTTTATCTAAACGGGAAAGGTAAGTAGCAAAAGTTTCGCTGTTTAAATTACGGTCAGGATTATTGACGGCATCCGTCAGAATATTATTTTTGTTGCCTGTATCAAGTGCATCAAGGTCTTTTTTTAGATTAGTGATGGCATATTTACGGGCAATACCGGGCGATTCAACCTGTTCGGTGGCGTGCATATCACCAATAAAAACGCCAGTTGAATCTTTTTTAGTGGATGCCAGCAAATTGGCTTGTTGTGCAATGAGGCTATTCGATACGATAAAAGCAGAAAGGAAAAGGAAAAAATTTTTCATTTGAGTCAGTGAATATAGGATAACAATTTGGCCAGAATTTTATATTATTATAAACACTAAATTAACGTTATTATTAAAGAATATCAAGTCTTAATAATATTTTAACTAAAATATGGTAATTTTAATTAAAATATTCACTAATTTTTCCTATAATTGCCTAAATATCAACCATTTATCTATGAATATTTTTGTAGATTAATTATTCACTATTTCCTATTACTTACTTCAAAGTAGAAATTTTGAGTTTAGTAGCCCAAAGTGTGATGAAAATTACGGTAAAAAAATAAATAATATTCCTTGAATCTAATAAACCTTTTCCAAGTGCATTGTACTGATAATCAAGTCCAAACTGATTGAAAATATAACCCAAATCGCCCATTAATGGCAGTTGTGCTAACTGTCCAATTCCATAAAAAAGAATCAAACACACCACGAATGATAAAACAAATGCTGTGACTTGATTGTCGGTAAATGCAGACATCAAAACGCCAATGGCCGCAAATACGCATCCTAAAAGAAATAAGCCTAAATACGAACTAAAAACTGCCGCTGAATCAACATTTCCTGCGGGATTTCCCAGTTGATAAACCGAATAATAATATAACAAAGTGGGCACTAATGACAAAAAAATCAAGAAACAGCTCGCCAAGTATTTGCCAAAAACAATTTGCCATTTAGATAAAGGCTTCGTAAAAAGCAACTCAATTGTTCCAGATTTCACTTCCTCCGAAAATGCCCGCATGGTGATAGCAGGAATAAGAAAGAGAAAAATGAAGGGGGAAATTTGAAAAAACAAACTCATATCCGCATAGCCAAAATCAAGAATATTATCTTTAAAAAACCAAGTAAAAAGTCCAGTAGCTATTAGAAATACACCAATAACGATGTATCCAATGAGTGAATCGAGGAATGAATTAAGTTCTTTTTTGAAGATTTGATACATGAGTATTTTTACGAGTGATTTGTTACTGGTTAAATAAGGTAATGGATTATTATTCAAAAACAGGTTTATCTTTTTTCATAATTGCCGCAATAATTAAGGAAAGCACAAACCCCAACAAGACAGTAAAAAAAACGCCTACAATAAACATCACGCCTGGACTCATAAACATTTTTGAATATTCCATCGCTTGCTCAATTTGGTCGTCGGGTAATCCTTTCTTTTCCATTTCATGCTCGGCATTTTTCAAAATTTGGTCTGTAATAGTAGTATCAATGAATTTCATGTAAGCAAAAGAATAAAAACCTGAAATTAAGCCCACAATTGCAGTCATCATCGTTCCCAATCCAAGTCCTTGACCATACGACAAAAACCCAAAATTCTCTTTTTTAAAGTCATTCAATGCAAGATAAATCCCAACGCCGATGATTAAATAAACGGCATATCCCATGGTTTGATTACCAATTTGCCCAGAAACCATAATGGCAGTACTGTATAAAATATTGATTATCCCAATAATTACGCCCCATTTCAAGGCTGTACGAGTGGTAGTTGTTTGATTTTCCATAGACTTTTAGTTTAAAATGTTAGTTTAAATATCCTCTTCTATAATACAATGAAATCATAATTGAGATTAAAGCACCTAACGGCAACTTTCCTTTCAAACCCGTAATTTCATCCGAAGCAATATTTTTGGGAGATAAATTCCTAAAACCTTCAATGAGTTGCATAAAAGATAATCCGCCCATTTCTTTAATATAGCCATCTTTTACGGATGGTATGAGAAGCGTTTTAATACTTTCGGAAATATAAGTAGAAAGCACATAACTTCCACTACCGCTCAACCAAAAGTATAAACCAAGGGCGCTTACACAAGCCCCAATTAAATTTGTCAAATTTGTAACTACTAATCCTTCCCAAAAATGAAGCGTTTGGTCGGTATTATTTTTACGATATGCTTTGACCGATAAAATCATACAAATCATGCTTAGCACAATGGTAGGGGCTTTTTTGCCATCCAAAGGTACACCGCCTACATTAGCCAAAACCAAGCAGTAAGTCAGCGTTAATAATCCAGCGAATACTCCGTAAAGAAAAATATTTTTAAATAATGATTTATTGAACACTTTATTTTGGGTTAGGAATGAGGAGTTTAATAATGTTGATTGCTAAACTCCTTATTCTATATAATTACTTTTATTACTTTTCCTTTCATCGTTTTACCAATAAAAGGAGAGTTTTTAGATTTTGAAACAATGTTTTTTTCTTCGTAAATCCATTCTTCAGAAGGCGAAAAAACGGTTAAATTCACTTTTACCCCTTCAGCAATTTCTGGATTTTTCAACCTTAAAATTTTGCGTGGATTATCCGTCAATTTCTCAATAATATCATCTATTGAAAGGTCTTTGTTATACGTATTTACCGATGCAAAAACTGTTTCTAAGCCAATGACACCAAACTCAGCCATGTCAAATTCTAACTTTTTAGATTCTTCATCTTGGGGATTATGGTCAGAAACAATTACATCAATTGTGCCATCGGCGAGTCCTTCCCAAAGTGCCTCTACATCCTCTTGAGTACGGAAAGGTGGATTTACTTTGAAATTACTATCAAAATCGACTACATTATTTTCCGTAAAACATAATTGGTGGGCGGCAACATCGCAAGAAATTGGCAACTCCATTTCTTTTGCCATTCTTATTAAATTGACCGTTTCCAAAGATGAAATACAAGAAAAATGCAAAATACTTTTATCGGTAAATCCTTCAATAAATGGCGTTTCCATTACGTATTGGAGCAATTTCATGTCTCGCATCACCATAATTTCTTCTGCCATTTGCGGCATTCCTTTCATACCTAAAAACGTACTCACTGAACCATCGTGCATTTGTCCGAAATGAGTCAAATTAGTATCTTCAGGATGATTGATTAGTAAACCTCCAAATTGGGTAAGGTACTGTAAACTTTTAAGGAAAATATCTGGATTTTGAATAGAATGTTCGCCGTCGGTAAAAGCCACCGCCCCGGCTTCGTACAAGTCAATCATTTCAGTAAAATCTTTCCCTTCGCATTTTACCGTAACGGCTGCCATCGGATGAAATTTCACTTTTTCGCCCGAGCGTTTCAAGTAGTTTACGCTCTCACGAGTTTGTACGACTGGTTGCGTATTTGGCAATAAGGCGATTTCAGAAAAGCCCCCCGCCAAAGCCGTTTGTTCCATTGATTCGAGGCTTTCTTTGTATTCAAATCCTGGCTCTTTAGCGTGAACACGCATATCAAACCACCCAACGGAAACGTGTAAATCTTCGCCTTCAATAATCTCATCGGCATCCACAATCAGCACTTCACCAATTTGTCGAATAATTCCATTTTCAATAAAAATATCCTTTGTCTGACCGTGAAAGTTAGAGGTTTTACAAATTATTTTAGCGGAACGAATAAGGGTTTTCATTTTTTAAGGTATGAATTATGACTTATAAATTATGAAGGAAATATTACCGAAATTAAATCCACTAATATTCACAATTTCATTAATCCATAATCTAATTTTTAATTATTACTTCAATACGTTTATCAAAAAAAAGCCCTGATTGTCAGGGCTTTATAAAAATATATTTTAAAATCAATGCCCTGTATGAGCTTGGTAAGTAACCACGTCCATCAATGAATCAAGGTCTGCAATGTTTGAAACTTTCATTTTAATCATCCAACCTTCTCCAAAAGGGTCAGTATTAACTAATTCTGGTTGGTCATTTAAAGCAGGATTTACTTCCAAAACTTCACCAGCGATTGGTAAAAACAAATCTGAAACTGTTTTCACGGCTTCAACCGAACCAAAGATTTCGTCTTGTGCTAAGGTTTGTCCGACTGTTTCAATTTCTACGTAAACAATGTCACCTAATTCACTTTGCGCAAAATCTGTGATGCCTACTGTTGCGATATCGCCTTCTAACTTAACCCACTCGTGTTCTTTTGTGTAACGTAATTCTGCTGGAAAATTCATCTTTATGCTATGTAAATTGTTAAATTTTATATTTTTTCTAATATTGTTGATTATGTTGCAATTTAACAAAAAGCTATGAGTTTTGAGCTTTCAGCATTGAGCTTTTTTAAATTATACGCAAAAAATATTTTACGGTCGTCGTACTTTTGTTGGATAACGCCCCTATTTGTTATTCTGATAAACTAAATCTTACCTGAATTCCTGCTTGATCAGTTGAACGATAATATTGATTTGACACTAATGGATTATTGAACATCCTGTCGTAATAGGCAGTTACTAATAATCGTTCCGTAACTTTATAACTCGCTTGCGGGCGGAATTGAAATTGCGTAAATCCATTCGTAACTACGGGGCTTTCATCTAATTTTCGTTGAATCGTTCTGGTATCTCTGATGGTCAATTTAGCATCAAATTTCAAGTCATTTTTGAGCCTCACTTTTTTCCCTCCCACTTTAAATGGAATTAATACGTTTGCTCTGGTAAATCCAACCCCTAACACTAAATCCTTATTGCTCAATTCATTCACGTAACTATTCGCTAAATTTAGCCCAATGTTTCTATCTTGATTGTAACTAACTTGTAGAGAAATTTTACTTTTTGTGGTAGCATTAATCCCAATTAAAGGCGAGAATTTTTCTTGAAAAGTTATCACACTCATCGCATAAATTGGCACTAAATATTGATCTCCGATTTGATCTTTGTAAGTAATATCATCTTGTCTAACAATTTGTCCTTTACTTAACGTTGCTGTGTTGTACATCATATTATCTAAAGTCAACAATGAAACATCTTTATAGCCCAAAGAAGACACAAAATTCCCGACGCTATACGTAGATGAATAAGCGTGTTGGATAGAAATATTAGAAAATTTACGTTTAAACCAGCCAATATTTGCCAAGCCATTATAATCTACTCGCCAGTTAGGAAGTGGAATATTTACAAACGGCGAGAAGCCAACTTTATCGGGTGCTACACCACTATAAGCCGCAAAAAACGCTGGAATCAATACATCTTGAGAATTCAAATCATATTTTCCTTCCAGTCCTTCGGCTCTATTTTTTGCATTTAATCTATCCAACATAATGGTTCTGTAACCTCTAAATCGGTTAAAAATCACAGAATTATCATCGGGCGAATTACTATCAAATGCCGTTAAAAACGATAAAAATGACATGCTATAATTTCCAGAACGGACAGGACTGAAATCTTTAAAACCTGTATGTGCGCTATCTTGCCGATATAATTCTTGGTAATTATCCGATCTGCTCCATCTCCCCTCCAACTGAATTTTGAAATCTCTGAAAGGCTCAATGGCCGTTCTGTAAGTTAGGTTTTGCGTTCTAACTTGCAAAAAAGGAATATTCAACACACTACTTTTGGTTAGCCATCCATTTTCAGAGGCTCGATATCGAATATTTGGGTCTTGACTACCCGTGATAAAATCCAGTCCTGGAGCAGAATTAATGCTGTTCATTCCCAAAATGCCAGGCGTTGGTAAAAATCCAGCTAAAGAAGTTGATTCGTCAATACTATAATTCACTTGTATTCCTCGAATTGCCATTAACAAACGGGTAACACTTCTCACAAAATTGGGTTGTGGTTTTATAATATCTTCATCATCACCAGGATTTCGAGCCACGTTTTTTCGTTCAACTCTCGGCTGATTGGCTAATCTCAATGCCCGAATTCTATTATATAATGACACAAAATCTACCTTTCCATTAATACTACGGTTACGAGTATTTTTGATAATATTTCCGAATAAATAACCCTCATCATCTTTAATTTCATAAGAGTTAGCAAAATAAGTATAACCAAAACGATGACTGTAATCTGCTGACATCCAGTCGGTTAATGGTGATTTATTCAAAGGCAAACGCCAAACGGTGTTCACATGTTGGTCAAAACCTTTGGTTCGGCCAAAACGTCTAAGGTTTTTAGCCACTGAATCACGGTCGGCTTGGGATTCTAATCCTCCAAAAGGTTCATCAATAATAGCATTAACGGTGGATACGTAACCTACTACTATACTTTTTGTAAGATTCCAATTTAGATTATAAGCACGATTAAATAGCCAATATTTTTCAAAAAGCGGTGGAATGCCGTTAGTGGTTAATTTGGGCGTTCCAGTTCCTTGTACTGCCGTTGGGTCAATATTTCGAAGTTGCGTTTTGATAAAATTTCTATCCATATCCGCCCTTAAAGTTACAGAATTGGGTAATGGCGTAATATTAAAATCCTTCACCCAGCGCAATAGCGGATGATTTGATTTCATTTTCTTGAAAGGTTCAATCGCTTTTGGATTTCCCGTAAATGAATACGTCAAACCTCCTTTGTATTGCGTTTGTTTGTATTCATCAATCAAAGTATTTCTGCGAGTCAATTCTGAATAAGCGTAGGTGAGCGTAAAATTTTCAACATCCCAAGGATGAGAAACGGTATTTTGTCCCGTTTTAATTTTCCGAACGTTCGTTAAATTAATGCCTTTTCTTTCGGTATTATCTTGGGTACTTCTTTTGTAATTTTCTTTATCAGCTTCACTCCCATTCAAATTTGCCAAAGAACTATCCAAAGACACATCGGGGTCGAGAGGATTAAATCTTGGCGCAATATTTTTACGGTCATAAGTAACGTACAAAGGAATTTTAACGCCCCATTTTTCTGGTAAAAGTTTATCCACGTTGATATTTGCGGCAATTCCATATTCCATCGTGGTTTCTCTGGCACGTTCCGAAATCTTAGATTGAACCCCACCAAAACCATAATTTTTGAACGAGCCGTTCATCGTAATATTCGCAAAATCGGCTAATTTCAAATTCAATTTTCCAATGGCAGCTTGTCCAGAAGTTTGTTCAAAACCAGAGGCCCGAAGTTCATCCACCCAAATACAAAAAGTCCTATCTTGACTTCCCGAAGATATTGGATTTCGAACCCCAATCATGGTATTTAATACCGTACTCAAATCTGGCCGACCAACCACCGAAATAATGTATTTTCGACCATTATAAAATACCGAATCTGAATATGATTCGGTTATTTTTCCATTATTTCGATCTCTTTTCAATTTCACGCTTTTCAAGGCATCAAAAGGAATATCTATTTCATTGGCTGTGTTCCAAACTTGTTCAGCTGATTGAATACCGTACTCAGTTCTGCTTAATCCTTGCGTTTCAATTTCATAATAGTTTTCCGTTAAATCGGTTCCAAAACGAACAAACGCTTTTACTTTTTTATCAATACTCAAGTCTGGACTGTTCATACTGATAAACATTCTTAGGTTTTTGTAATTGATAAAATCCGATAAAGTATTTTTGAAAGCGGCTCTTGAGTCTCCCGCACGAAGGTTTTCAACGCACAAACTCATAGATTGCTCATTCAAAGGAGCATTATTGATGGTTGTAATATCTCTGTCACGCTCAAAACCTGGAGGCACAACGTAAGCAACCGATTGTCCACTTTTTGCGCCACCTTGCACCGCACCATTTTCTTCAATATTTACCGCCGTTACCTTAAATTTTGCATCGTAAGGTTCAGGAACATTTTGCAAACCTCTTGGTGTTAAATCTCCCGTGAATTTACGATATTGAAAACCTGCCAATTGAAAAGCCGCAAAACGACACACAACGGGTTGTTCCCAGCCAGTCAAGAAAGTACGAATAAAACGCATATTTTTTAAACCATTAATTCCACCCACTGCTTTGGTTGGCGATTTCAAAGGAATTCTGAACAAATACCACTCTACCCCGCTTGGTTCTACGATTTTATCCACAATATAATTTTGTCCAACCCGTAATTTTTCCGTTTTAATATCAATTTCATACTGATAATAAGCTTCATTATCATTAACGGTATTATCTTGATTCAAATCCTCACGGTCTGGTTGTTGGGTATTGGTTTGCGTATTTCCTAAATTGGTACTGCTGGTCGTGGTGGCATTTGAGGTTGGCGAATTGTTTTCCAAGCCCATATAATCTTTGTAACGAAGGATTAAACTGGAAACATTATTATATTTTTCACTCAAATATCCGTGATAGTCATCTCCCGCTGGGTCGTCTAAAAATACTTGTTTTGCCTTGACATCTGTTATAATACTACTTACTTTATCAAGGTATGATTTCAAAAAACGCTTTTCGTCATACGTATCATTTTCTAAAGTCGTAACGTTTGCCAAACCATCCAAACCAACATCTTGAGCCGTTCTGGCTTGTTCGCTTCCTGTCGTAAAAGCATTGGTTACAAATTGTTGCGTTGGCGCAATTCCCCAGATGGTTTCTTCGATATTTTGTCTTTTTCCTGCCACTCCTTCTTTCACTTTTTCACCCGCAGGAATACCATTTTCAAAATTTGAAAACCCATCTGGCACAAAATCTTCGGAAATATCACCAAGATTAATGACCAATTTTCCACCCGTTTCATTTCTCCGCTGACTGTTTGGTCTATCCACGTTAAGGTCGCCCGTTGCTCTTACAATACCCGCATCGCCCGAAATCAAAGGATTCATTAGCCAAAATTCAAGGGTTTCAATATTCGCATTGTCAAAATCGGTATCTGAAGTAATGGCACGAGTAATGGCCCCAAAATTTTGGGTAGGGTTTTTAAGCGTACCATTCGCATTCAAATCTGTATTGAAATTATAAATACCTCTTTCAGAAGGAAAGTAAGAAATATCCATAATATTAATCGGAATATTGGTTACGCCCGCAATGCCCGTATTAATTTTATTAGGAAAAAGATTTCCACTTTGAACGGCTCTTTCGTAAGCATATTTTCCAGATTCTTCAGGATTTACGCCCAAACCATCTAAATTTCCGTTACCTACACCGTACAAACTAAAATCGGCAATGTAAGCCGAAATTTTGGCTCTTTTGAAATGCTTTTCTAAATTCTGAGGTGTACCCTGCGGAAACATTTGCGGCGTAGAACCTGGTCGCCAAGCAATTGCCTGACTATTCAAACTAAAAATATTTCGGGCAGCTTCAAAATCATCAATAAAAGAATTGTTTTGCACTGCACTATTTACCGCAGGAACTAATTGAGCAAATTCCCCACTGAAATCAAAGGCCGAAGTTTCTTTGGTTGAAATCAAGGGAAGTGCATCAACCAGGCGAGTTAAAAAATTGGATTTTTGTTGAATGGCCGCATCAAATCCAAAAATCGTATTGTTTACAGGTTCATTACCCATTTGTACCCGACGCAAATAGCCCGGAGGACTTTCACTCATGCGTTGAATAGTGGCTCCCAAATGCAAATTTTGACCAATGTTATAATCTAAATGCGTTCCTAATAGTGTACGAATTTGATTATTGAATAAATCGGGTTTTTCGTAACAAACCTTTATTTCACGACCAGAATTTGAAACACCCGAATTCAAAATACGAACTCTACCCGACTGAGGTTCAACAATATAATCCGTCCCTGCCGAAAGCGGAACACCTCCAGCGGTAACCGTCACAGATTTTGCATCAACCCCAAAAGGCAAAGAAACATCACCGCCAACACCCGATTGAAAACTTCCTTTCAAGAAGAATTTATCTTTACCTGTTAACTGAATCGCATCGGTTTGGGTAGAAGAATAAAGTTTATCAAAAACGTATTTATCAATCAAACCCACTTCGTCAAGATTAAACTGAGCCCTCAATGATTTCCCAAATGGTTCAAGCACAGGAAATATAATTTTTCCGTTTTTGCTGTCCACCGTAATTCCTTCTACGTAATCAAAATTCCCATCTACTTGTGGGTCATTGTTTACGTTTAATTTATCAAGTCCCATCACTCTCAATAATGGTATATCTTTCAAATTTTGACCCTCTTGCAAATTTGGATTGTCAATACCCGTTTGGTCATCTTTATAAATTACTCTTAACTGAAAACCTTGTCTGGTAAGTTGTTGAGCATTAAGGGAATAAATATTTTTCATCATCAAATTCCACATCGGATGATCCAAATTATTCCGAATAGTTGATGATTTCAATAATTTTAGAAATAGTACTTTATTATCTTCCAAACTCTGATAATCCTCGGTCAATTCACCTACTTGATGGCGTTGTCCATCTTTGGTATATTCATAAGAAACCGCTAAAACTTCATCATTTCTTAAAGGAGTAATTAATGAAATATAGCCCAATTCTGGCTGAAAACGATATTCTCTATCCGATAATTTTTTTGCCCCACGAAGCAAATCATAATCCGTTCCTTTCTTTAAATTGAATTTAGATTCTAATCGGAAAGAAGTTTCATTGGCTTTCCGAAGCACTGATGAATCGGCTCTTAAATTTTGGAATAATAAATTGTTTAAATTATCAACTGGGCTATTTGCATTTTTAGCTCCCCTTGGTTGCGTATTTGGATTGGATTTATTGTAAGGATTTCCTTCACCCAAATCTGAAAAAGCTACTAAATTTCTGAGCGTTTCGGTGCTTTGAGTACGGTTCGTTACGTACACTTCCAGACGTGTAATAGTTACGCCCGAAGTAATCATGGGAAGATTTTTTAACGATTTCTCGTAATTATCTCTAAAATATTGAGCAAGAAAAAAGTGACGATTTTCATCGTATAAACTTCCCTTAATCTCAAAACTTTTTCCTTGCGAACCTCCTCTCAAAGTGATACAGTCTTGTTTTGAACGTTGTTGAGCCGCAACCGCCGTAATATCTAAATTGCCAAAACGCATTAAAGTTTTGATACCAAACAAATTCTGAACGCCCGGAATCAATTGACTATTTAACTGCCAAGAAGTATTTCCAACTTCTACATTTTGTAAAATATCTTCTTCATTGGTGCGCCAATTCAGTTTTAATTGGTTCTGAAAATTAAAACTTGCTTTCGTATCGAAATTGGTATTTAAATTAAGTTTATCGCCAATTTTTCCTTGAAAATTTATTTGTGCTTGTTCATTAAAATTCAAATTACTGATACGTCTTAATTCAACGGGAATTGTTGGAATATCGTTAAACTGCGTGATATATCCAATATCCAATAAAATGCTTCCATTGGGTTTAAAGTCAATTTTTGTCCCTCCAAAAATACGGTCGATGGCGGGCGGAAGTTCGATTTTTGGCAAAAGCCCTCTCCCACTTGATTCGTCTTTTCCATCTTGCGAAGCGGCAAATTTCCGCCAATAATCACGCATAAATCGGTCTTCTTGACGATTATTAAAATCTTGAATCGTCATCCGTTCAGCGGGGCGAAAATTGTCATTTCCCGATAAATTCTTCGTTTTTTCGTATACTGAAATCTTGCCTGCCGAGTCTAATTTAAACTCCGTATTGATATTTTTGGGGTCTTTTATAATAAAAGGAGAAGTAGATGTTTTTTCAGAAAACTTATTAGCGTAACGGTCTTTCAGTTTGAATTTAGGACGGCGTCCAGATTTTTTAATCGTATCAGCTTTTGAAGATGGAAAGAGGTTTTTACGGATATTATAACGAAATACAACTTCATGCAAAGGTGATACCCACGCAAGCGATGCAAAAACCGAAAAAACAAGAAATCCAGAGATTATGTAAAACTTTTTATGTTGCACAGTTGATTAGCTTAGTATTTTATAAAACATAGTTCACGAGTTGAAGAAAAAAAAGAAAATTAAATTCTTGTGACGTGTCCTGTGTTCTTTTGTGGTTGATAATTATCCAAGAATTAAGAGGGATTATTTAACAGGATTATCTATTTTGAAACGTCTAAAACCCTGCCAATATTATAAAAGGCTTAGAAAATTTAGGGATTGAGAATTCAGTAATTGGATAATTTGGAATTGGAGATTAGGCAATTAAGGATTTGGGTTTAAAAGATTGGATATTCGGGATTGATGCTTTATTAAAATCCTCAATTAACCAATCCTCGATTACCCAATTACCTTATCCTTAACGCAAAGCTAACTTTATCAATTGTTCTACCGTAACATCGTCGCCTTCTTTCTTCAAAATTGCTTCTAAGCTCTTCTCTGCAACATTTTTTGGAATTCCCAACGTAACTAAAGCCGCTAATGCTTCATTTTTAACTTTTGCATTAGAGACGCCAAAAATAGTGGTTGCCGTTGAAGCGCCTCCCAACATATTTTCTTTACGAAATTTATCTTTCAATTCAATAATAGCTCGTTGGGCAGTTTTGGCACCAATACCTTTGATACTTTGAATAGTCTTCACATCTTCGTGCATCAAAGCGTGACGAATTTCGCTCGATGATAACGATGAAAGCATCACCAATGCCGTGCTTGGTCCGATGCCCGAAACACTCAATAAATCCATGAATAGCATTTTCTCGTCTATATCTTTAAAACCAAAAAGGGTGTGTGAATCTTCTTTGATACTTAAATAAGTGAATAGTTTGCAACGCTCAATACCATCTTGAAGGGCGGCATACGTTTGTAAGGATATTTTCATTTCGTAACCTACACCGTTTACGTCAATAATTACGTAGGCGGGGTCTTTGTAAGTTAATTTACCGTCAATATAAGCAATCATAATTTATTAAATTCTTAGCGACATTTAAGTCTTTATAAAAAAGCATTTTTTCAAAAATACATAAAAAATCCGCATAACTGAAATGCTATGCGGATTTTGATAAGTTTAAATGGAAGTAGAGAATAAATTATTCGGATAAATACCTAACCCCAAATTCCTAACACCTTATTAAGAAACTCTAATTTTCATTCCAGCTTTCACTACGTTTCCTTTTATACCGTTTAATTTCTTCAATTTATCAATGGAAATTCCTCCGTACCGTTGTGAAATATTCCATAAGGTGTCACCAATTTGAACGTTATAGAATTTTATTTTACCTTTTTTAACGGATTCTTTTTCAGGAGTATTATTACGAGCAAATTTCACTTGACTTGTTACAGCTCTTTCTTTAAAAATAACCAATTTTTGACCCGGATGAATCGTAGATTTTTGCAAATGATTCCACACTTTAATATCAAATATTTCAACGTCAAATTTATCAGCGATTTCCGTTAAATTATCTTTTTTACGAACGGTATAATATTGTTTTTTAGGTTTTTTGTTGATTACTACATCTTCAATATCATCTTCAATTACCTCTTGTTCCACTACCATTTTAGGTTCTGAACTCGCCACTCCCATTACAGGTGTGGTGATAATGATCGCTTTTTCATCCGATGAATTACTGGCCAAAACCTCCGTAGGTTGTGCAGGTATTTCAACAAATACTGATGGAATTTTTGTGGCAGAATCAAGAATTGCCTGGCGATTTGCTTTAAAGAAAGCAATGTCATTTTTAGGTAAACGTAAAGAAAAGTTACGAGTATAACCTGGCAAAATATGCGTTAATATTTGCGGATTTAATTTCTGAATATCTTCTAAGCTAATAGAACTCAAACTTGCTAACTTATCTAAATCTAAATAAGAATTTATATGGATTGTATCGTGCGCAATAGCTGTTTCGATGTTTTCTGGAAAAATATCGTGCGAATCTGCGTGGTTAATCATGTATAGCATACCAATATATTGCGGTACATATCCACGAGTTTCACGGGGCAGACAGTCATAGATAGCCCAAAAAGTTTGTCCACCATTACATTTACGAATGGCACGACGCACATTGCCCGGGCCAGTATTGTAAGCTGCTAACACCAAATGCCAATCACCAAAAATTCTGTATAATTGCTTCATATACTTACAAGCAGCATCGGTAGCCGCCTCTGGGTCGAAACGCTCATCCACATATTCATCAATTCTCAAACCAAAATCTACCCGAGCTGTTTTAGGCATAAATTGCCAAAGTCCACCCGCACCCGCACGAGAAATTACTTTTGGATTTAATCCAGATTCAATCAGAGATAAATATTTCAATTCATCTGGCAAGCCATATTTTTTCAAATATTTTTCATAAATCGGGAAATACACGCCTTTACGTTCCAACATTGTTTTAGTAAATGATGGTTTGCGGTAGGCAAAATATTCCACAAATTGATGGATTGTGGCATTATACGTCAAGGGGATTTCCTTCTGTAAAGCCAACAAACGAGGCTGAACAATGGCAGGGTCTATCAACCATGTTTGTTCCAAAACAATCGGTGCTGGCGTGGTAACAACAGTTGAATCAGTTGAAACAGGCGGATCTGTACTGCCTGTCACTTGTGCATTGGTAGCGAAGCCCGTCAATAACAGGGAGCTAACAACGTAAGACTTGATGGTGGCGATTGTCATAAAGTAAGGAGTTAATTAACTGTGGAATAAGTGGTTAATTATTCTTGTAAGGATAAACAAAATTATGAAAATATAACCAAAAAATCTAACCTTTATTATATTGAACTGTATATTTTGAAGTGCAAAGTGATAGAAGAATAAGGTTACTTGTAAATGAGAATATTATTATTTGAAGTAAAGAGATATTTTTATTTTGCAAAAATCCCTATTTATTTGAGTATTACCCTCTATTTTAATATTAACTTCCCAAAGTTTTAAATCCATGAAGGAGTTATTTTGGAAAGTTAGCATTAAACGA
>JBBAKY010000019.1:0-38673 GCA_040403295.1 Arcicella sp. | reverse complement strand
GTATTATTTTTTTTAAATTGCATAGCTATAATTCTACTACAAATTGGCTGCCAAAACAGTCAATTCGTCGTAAAAAAAGTTTAAAAAATCCCTTCAATAAAGGATTATCTAAAATTCTTAAATCAAAAATTCTTAGTGTGTTGGGTGAAATGATATACTTACGGTAGTGATAATTAGTGAGATAATCAGTGATTACGGTTTTAAGCCCGTACAGATAAAATGCTACGATTTTATGGAAGAAATGATAGTTTTATACGTACAAGGTAAGGATTTTGGGTTTGAATTAATTAATGAAAATTTTTGACAGAAAGGAAACTCAAAAATAAAGTCAATTAAATCAATAATAATTAGGATTTTGAATACGTAAAAGAGATTCATTTAGCGGATATTCCAGAACGGAACTGAATTTCTTTTCTTGGCGGAGTATATTCAAATCGTTAAAAAATAACGTCACAAATATATGTATTACAAATTCTACAATCAAGTATTTTCAATTATTTTTGAAAATTAAATAACTAAATGTTTCTAATAAATTTTCAACTATTAAATGTCAGATTTCTACCGGGTTAATGTAGCTTTAGAAAATCATAATACTTTTTGAATGACCGTTATTACTTGTTTAGCGTGATAAATTAAAGAAAAATGATCACCCAAAACTTCCACAAATTCTTCGTCCGGAAAGCCAACAATATTGTCTTTGCGAGCATGAATTCGTAGGTCTGGGGCGAGGGTTAAGGGTTTGACTTTGGCTAACAAAATTTGAAATTGTTGGTACAAAATTCTCCTATCTATTGTTTTCATTCCATCAACTAATTCATCGAATAACTGTTTTGATGCTGGATATTTGTACTCTTTTTTCAAAAATGACACAATTACCGAACTTTGCATAAATCCCCAACGAATGAGGAATTTTAATAAAGTTGGATTTTTTAGTGGTGTAATTAATTTTCTCTGGTTGGTCAATGACGCTAATAAAATAGTCTTACAACCACATTCTTCCTTGATATACGAAGCTATCCATCCACCCATCGAATGCCCGATTACGCAATCCTGAGCCGTAATGTTATATTTCTCAATTAAGTAAGAAGCCATTTTTACAACGTCTAAATCCTCGGGAGCATCATGCCAATCAGCCAATACTTTTTCTAAATCCATCGCAATTTGTTCGCCTTGCGTAATCGTCTTTCTGATTTCATTAAAAATTGTATGGTCTTCGATAAATCCGTGAATAAAAATGAGTTTCATGGTTGGCTATTAGTTATTAGAAAATAGTTCAATATTCAATTATTCGCTAAGGTACCAATTAATTTTAGACTTATAAAAAAAGGATAAAAATTAAATAACTTCCTAAAAATAAGGATATTACCTCTTTGTAATGTAGTTCCGAATAACTAATAACCAATTACTAATAACTGATAACTCGTTTTTCATTAATTTTGCAGGTAAATAAGAAATAGATAATGAATATTGAAAGAATAGAAATACAAGAGACTTTACTACCAACAATGGAATATTTTTATACCATTCAAGGCGAAGGTTTTCATCAAGGAAGAGCGGCTTATTTTATTCGTTTGGGAGGCTGTGATGTAGGTTGTCATTGGTGCGATGTGAAAGAATCTTGGGATATGAATGCCCATCCAAAACTAACTATTAATCAATTAGTTACGGAGGCGGCACAATACAAAGGGCGTTTGGCAGTCATCACGGGTGGCGAACCTTTGATGCACAATTTAGATGCGTTAACGGGCGCTCTACACGAAGCGGGTTTTGAGACAAATATTGAAACCTCGGGCGTGTGCGAACACGTAACGGGCGATTGGGATTGGATATGTTTTTCGCCCAAAAAATTCAAGAAACCCAATCCCGAAATTTATACAAAAGCCCATGAATTGAAGGTAATTATTTTCAATCAATCGGATTTTGAGTGGGCAGAGAGTTTTGCAGCGGTGGTCTCGGATAATTGTATGCTATATCTTCAACCCGAATGGAGTAGAATGGAAATAATGTTGCCCGAAATTATTGAGTATGTCAAGAACAATCCGAAGTGGAGAATTTCGTTACAAGTACATAAGTTTATGGATATTCCGTAACAAAAAATTCCCAAAAGCAATCTTTTAAAAAATATGAAATGTCTATTTATCAAATGTATCTTACTGTTAGCAACTAACTGTTTATTGATAACTACATTTTCCCAAAATCTCCTTTCCTCGACCAACAAAAAAGCCGTTGATGCCTACGAAAAGGGCATTTTGGCCTTGAAAGAACGTAATGTTGAAAAGGCTTTTTCTGAATTTGAGGAGGCAATTGAACGGGATAGATTGTTCTCAGAACCATATTTTCAGTTGGCAAGACTGTATGAACAAAATCGTCAATTTGGTAATGCGATTTTGAATTATGAAAAAGCGGTAAATGCCCAAGAAAAGACTTCTGTTACGGAAATTGCGGCGCAACAATTGGGACAATTGTATCTCAAAAAAGGAGATTATCAAAAGGCGTTGGTTTTTCTGGAAAAAGGAATTGGAGCGGTTACGCTTTCCAATCAAAAACGATATAAAACTCGCATTGATAACTGTAAATTTGCTTTAGAAGCTTCCAAGAAACCACTGATTATTAATCCTTTAGAATTGCCAAAATCGGTCAATCGGTTTCAATCTCAATATTTCCCAGTAATGACTGCCGACCGTGAAACCTTGATTTATACGGGGAATCAGGACAGTGACGAAAATTTATACGCAACTTCCATTAAAGACAAAATCTGGACTGAACCTGTTTCTATTTCTGAGAAAATTAATACCAAAGAAAATGAAGGAACTGCCTCCATTTCTGCCGATGGAAGAACCTTAGTTTTTACCTCATGTGGAGGACGAAAAGGCTTTGGAAGTTGTGATTTATTCATCGCTTACAAACAAGGAGATAATTGGACTTCACCCCAAAATTTAGGAACTGGCGTAAATTCATCCGAGTGGGAATCACAACCGTCATTATCCGCCGATGGACGAACTTTATATTTTGTTTCGGACAGAAAAGGCAGTTTGGGCAAGCGAGATATTTGGATGAGCAAATTGGATTCTACCAATATGTGGGCCAAAGCGACAAACTTGGGAGCACCCGTAAATACGATTGAAGATGACCTTTCTCCATTTATTCATGCCAATGGAAAAACACTATTTTTTGCTTCTGAAGGACACGTGGGAATGGGAGGTTTGGATTTATATTTTACTGAAAATCAACAAAATAAATGGAAAAATCCTGAAAATTTAGGCTATCCCTTGAACACATTTGAAGACCAAGTGGCGCTATTCATTACCTCGGATGGCAAGAAGGCTTATTACTCTTTGGAACGTGACCAAGAGGATAAATACAGAAGAGCAAAAATTGTAGAAATCGAAGTTCCAGAATCTTTGCAAGCAAAATTTAAAGCGACCTCTTTTTTGAAAGGAATCGTTTATGATGCCCAAACAAAACAAAAATTACAGGCTGATATTGAGCTTATTGCTTTAAAAAATAATGAATTAGTCGGTAAAATTAGTTCGGATGCACAAACGGGAACGTACACTTCCGTACTCACAAGTGGCGGTGAATATGCGGTTTTTGTTAGTAAAAAAGGGTATTTTTTCAAGAGTTTAAATTTTGATTTTTCGGATAAAATTGGGCTTGATAAAACAGTCGATATTCCATTAGAACCCATTAAAAAAGAAGCGAAGGAAATTTTGAATAACCTCTTTTTTGATACGGCAAAATGGGATTTGAAATCAGAGTCTGCCGTGGAGTTGGATAAATTAGTAGCTTTATTGAAATCAAATCCAGACTTACCAATTGAAATTTCGGGTCATACCGACGATGTGGGAAAGGATGCTGATAATGTAATTTTATCCCAAAAAAGAGCAAAATCAGTCGTGGATTATTTAGGGCAAAAAGGCGTTAATGTTTTGAAAATCAAAACGGAAGGTTACGGGAAAACTCGCCCATATTTACCGAATAGTTCGGATGAAAACCGAAAATTAAATCGTAGGATTGAGGTGAAGTTTTTGTAGAAATCGATCAAATCTATGAAATAAATTACGAATGAATCCCTTGCCACATTAAATTTACCTTAAAAACGGACTTAATAGCAAAGCTTTAAGTCCGTTTTCGTATTTTATTACTTAATTTTGAATTAATGAGAGTTAATACAATCTCAAAAACACACGGATGAAAATCTTAGTAATTGAAGACGAAGTAAAAACGCTCCAACTCATTAAACAAGGGTTAGAGGAACAACAGTGGGAAGTTGACATTGCCTACGACGGTTCGATGGGTTTTCAATTAGCCACTCGTCACGACTACGTTTTGATTATTTCCGATATTATCCTTCCGATGCTGAATGGTTTAGAATTATGCAAGAAGTTGCGACACGAAGGAATTGATACGCCCATTCTCTTGTTGACCGCTTTGGGAACAACCGATGATAAAATTACGGGTTTGGATGCAGGAGCCGATGATTATTTGTGTAAACCATTTGAATTTAAGGAGTTAATGGCAAGGGTTAGGGCTTTGACTCGGCGAATGGGAAGTATTACGCACACCAATTTGTTGAAAATTGCCGATTTGGAAATGGATTTAGATACTAAAACGGTGGTGCGGGCAGACAAAGAAATTCCGCTGACTGCCAAAGAGTTCTTGCTTTTGGAGTATTTTATTCGTCACCAAGGTAGGGTTATTTCTAAGGTCGAATTAGCAGAAAAAATTTGGGATATTACTTTCGATACTGGCACAAATGTGATTGAAGTATATGTCAATTTTTTACGAAAAAAGATTGACAAAGATTTTGAAAATAAACTTTTACATACTCAAATCGGTATGGGTTATGTATTAAAATTGGTATCATGATGGTCAATATTCGTTCTAAACTTACCTACCAATTTATGGCATTAGCCACCGCCATTCTACTTATTTTTTCGGGTGGGGTTTATTTTTTTAGCAAACTTTATCTCGAAAAACGCTTTTATACCCGTTTGCAAGAGCGAGCTATCACCACGACAACGCTTCTCTTTGATTTGCAAACTGCCGATACTACGGTTTTGAAATTAGTAAATATATCCGATCGTGAGCTTTTGCAAGGAGAAAGTATAGCGGTTTATGACGAAGTTCAGAAAAAGATTGTCTTTTCTGCCAATCAAAAAAACTCACTTTCCTCCGAGGTTTTGCTGCCTTTTTTGAAATTTAACTCGCCCACCATTTATACCCACTTCAACGAATATCAAATTATTGGCATACAATTAAGGAGTAGCAACAATACTAATTGGGTGCTTGTGAGTGCCATTGATATCAACGGAACGCAGGCTTTGGAGGATTTAAGGAAAATTTTGATTGTCATGATCTTGATTGGAATCTTGCTTTTGGGAATTTCAGGGTGGTTTTTTGCCGATAAAGCATTGGCTCCAATGTCAGGAATTATTAAACAAGTCAATAAAATTTTTCCCAATAATATCGAAAATCGGGTGGAACATCCTAACCGTTCGGATGAGATTGGTTTGTTGGTGACCACTTTCAATCAACTGCTCGACAGAACCGAAGATGCTTTTGTGATGCAAAAAATGTTTATTGCTAATATTTCGCACGAACTTAAAAACCCCCTAACCAAAATTTATTCTCAAATAGATATTACGCTCATGCAAAAACGAAGTGCAGAAAATTACGAGCAATGTCTGCAATCGCTTCAAGAAGATACCCGCACGTTGATTCAACTAACCAACACGCTTCTCAATTTAGCGAATACCGTAGTGAGTTCAGATAACATTCCAAAAACAGCCATTCGGATGGATGAACTGCTCTGGGATGCTAAGAGACAATTGACTAAATGGCACGAAAATTATCAAATTCAATTAAATTTTAAGGATTTTCCTGATGATGAGGAAGATTTAATCGTGCAAGGAAGTGAAGCCGCTTTGAAAGTTGTGTTAATGAATTTGATTGATAATGCCTGTAAATTTTCGGAAAATCATCAAGCAATTGTCGATTTTAAAGCAACCCAGTCAACCATCATGATTAAGGTTTTTAATGACGGCCCCATTATTCCAGCTTCGGATTTGCCTTATATTTTTCGCCCTTTTTACCGTAGTAACGCTACTGCGCAAGCCACCAAAGGTCATGGCGTTGGGTTAGCGATTGTTGCTCAAATTTTGCGTGTTCATCATGGCGAGATTTCTGTAAACTCTGATCATAAAGGTACTATCTTCATAATTTCTCTTCCTACTAAGTAAATAAGACCTTTCCGATAAACTTTAAGCTAAATTTAAGGTCAGTTTAACCCCCCTTTAACTTCAAGGTCGTTGCTTTGCATTAGTTAATTAAAACAATCTAAAACATTTACTCAAGATGGAATCAAAAAACAATCAAGGTATTTTTAAAGTAGCAATTGGCGTATTAATTGGCGTAGTTGCTTTGTTAAGTTATTTATTTATGGGAGCAAGAAATGAAACATTCGAACTCCAAAAATCACTTACCACAAAGGTTGAAGAATTATCAACAGCCCAAATAAAATTTGACTCTATTTCAAAAGTGTTAGATATTAAAATTGCCGAGGTTGAAAAATTAGGTGGCAATGTCAAAGAATTAATGGCTGTAAAAGCACAATTGGAAGAAGATAAGAAAAAATTGAAAACAGATTTTAATTTTTCAGTTCAAAAATATGAAACGAAGGTAAAAGAATACGAAACTTTTTTGACGGCCAAGGATGATGACATCTTGAAATTAAAATCAGAAAATGGAACATTATTAGCCCGTACTAAAACCCTTGAAGATGAAAAGCAACAAGTAATTACCGAAAATTCGGGTTTGAAAACGGATAAAGAAAGTTTGTCTCAAACGGTGGCTTCTTACACGGCTCAAAACGATGATTTGAAACGTAAAGTTACTTTAGCAACCGCTATGAAAGCCATTAACGTTCAAGTAGCTGCGATGGCATCAAACGGTAAGCTTCGTGAAGGAGGTTTGTACAAATCATCTAAAATTGACCGTTTGAAAATTTCATTTATTATGCCTTCGAATCCCGTAGCAGAGAAAAATACGAAGGATATTTTTGTGAGAATTTTAGACCAAAATGGAGCAGTTGTGAGTGAGGATGGCAATGCTGGAACAGTTCAATTTGAAGGTAAAGAATTGGGATATAGCTTAAAACAAGCCATTCCTTTTGAAAATAATGACCAAAAAGTAGATGTACTTTACGGTAAAGGTTCTGGTTACAAAACTGGAAAATATGCCATAGAACTATATTCTGAAGGTTTTAAAATTGGTACAGGAGCATTTGAAGTGAAATAAAAATCTGCAAAGTATTTTTATTAATTTAGAATATAATGAAGCTGTTTTGGATAAAGACTTTAATGTTTTTTCGTCTTTATCCAAAACAGTAACAAAAAATATGATACCGTCAATCAATATAAACATTAAGTACTTTTTGAATCTTTTGAACGAGATTTTTAGATTTTCTTTGGAAGGACTAAAAACAGTTTATCGTTTTTTTATCAAATTCCCCAAAGCCTATACGTGTCTCATTTATTTATTTTTATCTATGTCTTTTTGCTATTATCCAATCTTCAATCATTGGTTAGCAGGGTTTATTATGATGTCTTTGCCCATTGCTTTGTTGCTTGGTTTGATGGCAAGTAGCTACCTTTTTTATAAAAAACAGAAAATGTTGGCAACTATTGGAGTCGTTTGGGTTTTAATGTCTTTTCCAATTATTAAAAGAATCGTAGGAATTGGTCACGAAGAGCAAAATCCTATTGCCAATAATTCTTTGAAAGTTTTGAGTTTTAATAGTGAAAGTTTTTCTGGAAATGATGACCATAATTTATCGGCGCTTCAAGCGGATATTGCTTGTTTTCAAGAATATTCACAGAATGAACAAATTGAAAATCAATATGTGAATAAATTTGTAAAACTGACCGCTTTTTCTGCTGACAGAGCAGTTGGATTAGCCATTTTTTCCCGTTATCCAATTTTAAAACAGTATGGTAAAATTTGGGATAGAGAAGATAATGCTCCCAATATCAATGGTTTTCTCTGTGCTGATGTGGTTTATGGAAACGATACGGTTAGAATTGTAAATGCTCATTTATGGTCGATGGGTGTGCGAGTAAATAAAGCGTTTGATGCTTTTAAGCGAGGTGAAATCCGTAAATTCTTTTTTGAAGTTGCGGATACTATAAAGCGACTAAAAGATGGTTTTAATGCCCGTGATAAACAAGTGGCAGAAGTAGAATCTTACGTGGCGGGTAGTAAATATCCCGTTATTATTTGCGGAGATTTTAATGAAATTCCTTTCAGTTATACTTATGGGAAATTGAGTTTAAATTTTGAAAATGCTTTTGAAGAAGTAGGACAGGGATTAGGGTTCACTCTCAATCGTTATCCTTACTGCGTTAGAATTGATCAGCAATTTTTTAGTTCAGATTGGCAGGTTCAATCTTGCCAAATTATCCCTACGATAACCTTTTCGGATCATTTTCCTCTAATGGCTCAATATATCTTAAAAAAACCAAACAATTCAATTCCCGAATTGCTGGCTCACAGATAAATAATCACTTAGGAAAGTCTAACACACTTTATTTTTCCCAAACAGTTTCTCCTGTTACCAATTCTTGCCCATCCTGATTAATAATTCTATGAATAAATCTTTGGTCTATTCCTTGACTTTGCGTGGTAATTTTATCACCTAAAATACTTTCATTTTTAAAAATCATATCAATTGATTTCAACGTACCATGATTCAAAATGTCAGTTGGTACACTTTCCATCAACCATTCCACGTATTTAGTATTATTAACGTGCTGATTGGAATCTATATCATGCCAACGAATGTCAAAACGTTTTTCAATTCCAATCGCATTAATGCCTAAAATCTTACCTGAAACATTCTCAATTGGATTTTCTTCCACCAGAATTTGGGTAATCGCAATCATCCATTCAGGTATTGAAGTAAGTCTTCTTTTAACAATATCCATCAATCCCCAGACGCTATTGGCGGTTATTATTTCAATGCCATCGGCATCGATTACCTTAAAATTACGGTGATAAAAGTATTTATCTACACTTTGAACATACGTTTTTACGGTTACAGTTTCGTCGTAATTTGGTAATCTATCAATCCAGATTTTTAAGCGAGAAAGCACCCAAGAAATATTGTGTTGAGCAGATAATTCATGAACTGAAACTTTCTCAACGACTGAATGTCGCCAAGCCATTTCTTGTAAAAGTCCATTTAAAGCGGGAATAGTTAATTTACTGTGGGCATCAACTTCGGTAATTCTTATGCGGTAATTTTCGGTAATAAATTCCATTGGTTAGTTATTGGTTTCTGGTCGGACGGCGTACCGTTATTAGTTCTCAGAAATTGGTTATTGATTGATATTTTGCAATAGTAACCAATTTCTGAGAACTAATTTCCCCTTTTCATTTCTGACATAATTCTTTGGCGTGAAACACCTTCTGAGGGAGCATCTTCGTAGGCTTTTTTATAGTCGGTTTTCTTTAAATCGCCATTTTTTACTGATTTTATAAAATTTGCCCAAGCAAAAGGATTTGTCAAAGACATCAAAGGACTTTGTACAAAATTTCTATTGGCCATGCTATACGTCATTTGGTCGGAGAAATTACGGAAATTTCCTGCTCCACTCAAGCCTGCTTGCAGGGCCAAAACGTTCAATTTAGACTGTTCTAAGTTTTTCTCTAATGCTCTTCTGCCTGCTTCATTCTCTACTTTCATATCCATGAATGCCTTTTTGAAATCTTCTTCTGTGCTGTATGGATATACTTTCACCTCGGCCAGCATTCTTGATTCTTCCGCCATGTGAATAATCCCAGTTTGAACTTCCTCTAAAATATAAGGAACGATGTAATATTTCTTTTTGTAACCAACATAACTGAAAGTCAAACTATCTCCGGGATAAACGTATAATTGAAAATTACCTAAATCATCCGTCAATGCTCCTCTGCCCGAATTAGCATTAAAAACATAAGCATTTGGAAGAAATTCTGAAGTTCGTGAAGCCACGACTTTACCTTTGAAAACGATCGAATTGCTATGTTCCTGAGCAAAAGTGGAACTGTAGGCAAACAGCAAAACAATAAAACATAAAGTACTGATTGACAAATACTTGTATGAAGTATGTTTTGTATTATTTTTCAAATAATTTATATTTTGATTGCTCATCGATAGCTGGAAATTGTATATGCTGCAAACTTACATAAAATAAACGTTTCGATGTACAAAATGGTTTGTCTTTAACAGATTTTAACGTAATTCTAATACTAAGAAAATAATTTCAAAAATGTAATGATAAATGGTACAGATAGTAAAAGTCCATCAAATCTATCCAAAAAACCACCGTGTCCTGGAATAGTAGAAGCCGAATCTTTGATTTTTATACTCCTTTTGAATAGCGATTCTACCAAATCTCCGTAGGTTCCTGCCACTACAATAATTGCCCCACAACCAAACCACTGCCATACTTTTAAGTCATGAAAATATAGTGATAAAACGTAAGCTACAATCATGGATGCTACAAAACCACCGATGCTTCCTTCCCAAGATTTTTTGGGAGATACTCTTTCAAATAATTTCGTTTTCCCAAATTTTGTACCCATAAAATATGCTCCTGTATCACTTGCCCATAAGAGGAAAAGGCATCCCAATGGTTTTTGCCAACTGAAAGTATTGAGTTGAATAAAGGCTAAAATGATGACCAAAGCAAATGGCAAAGCTACATAAATCACGCCCAGAAACGTGTATGCAATGTTTCTGAATGGTTTGTCATCTTTGGCTTTATAAAGTTTTATAAAGAAAATTGAAGCCATTAGAGGCGAAAGAATATAATAATTAGATTCTGCAATTACGCCTTTTTCGATTAAATACGTTACCGTTACCAACACAAATCCACAGAAAGTTCCGTAATAGGTGAGGGGTTCGTTGCCGTTTAATCCTAAAAGTTTATAGAATTCTAATTGTGCCAAAATAGCAATTAATGCAAAAAGTCCGTAAAATGTCCAGTCACTATACACAATGCAAAATATCAGAAAAGGTACAGCAATAACGGCCGCAATGACCCGCTGTTGCAGGTTTGACATGGTTTGTAATTTTTTATTCATTTATGTTTTTGGGTTAAGTAATTTTATGGGGTAGTGATTTATTGGTCGGGAATTTTAAAATCATAACTCACAACTGGCTCAATCACAACTAATTAAGTCCTGCTTCGTTTTCCAACAGAAATTTCGCTAAAACGGCATCTTGCATTGGTACGTGTACTTCACAAAGACCAAACAAATACGAACTGTCTTGTTTATTCAAAACTACGGCATCAATCTGATGTTCTTCCACCAAATAGGCTTTCGCCAATTGTGCTTTGATCGGACTCGTAGATTCGTATATTTTTTTCCAATCGTTCATGTTTTTATTAGTTATTTGTAATTTTTATTAGTGTAGGAATAACCATCAACTAATCACTCTTTTCATCCAGAACCATCTTAATATTAAGGCCGATAATAATAACGAGCCTAAAGCCATGCTTAAAGGTACGGACTTTGTGTCTTCAATATTTACGGCAACGGCCTTTGTTGAGTAAAGATATGCCATTAGCAAGGTAAATCCATTATTCACAAAATGGGCAAACATCGGTACCCAAAGGTTTTTTGTCCAGTAATATAAATAACCAAATAATGCCCCCAACAACATTCTGGGAAAGAAACCGTAGAATTGGAGATGAATAAAACTAAACGTGAAAGCGGCAAACCAAATCGCTACGTGTGGATTTCCAGAGGCTCGTAAAGCAATATTTTGCAAAACGCCTCTGAAAATTAATTCTTCAGAAATTCCTGCCAAAACTGCCACTACGACCATCGCCACAATCAATTGCGAAGGCGTTTTGAAAGTGGTTAAGAATTTAGTCAATTCGCCCGTTGCTTCCTCACTGTCTTTCATCCATTTTTCGATTCCTTTCATGGATTCGGGCAAAACCATTCCTTGATTCCATTCGATAATCAACGCATCAAAACCCATGAAAATAATTACCAAAAGTGCCACTAAAAAAAAGACGGGTAATTTAATTTCGTGGAAACTTAACGTATCAACGGTTTGTTTTTCAATCACGTACCAAAAAAACAACGCTGCCCCAATGAAAGGTACAGGCGTTGAAAATGTCTGCATCGCCATCACAGCATCGTACATATTGGGATAATCGTTGAGGTGTTTTTGAAAATCAACGACCAGTGCAAAAGGCATTCCTGTAATTTGAGTAAAAAAGAATATGCCAATAACGGAGCCAATGGTCATAAAAACCAAAGTAATACCTACCAAAATCATAATTTTAGATATAAACGGCAGATTAGTTTGTGAAGAAGAAGTATCGAATTTTGTCATAATGGTTGTAAATTTACGTAACAATTGACAGTGAACAATTGATAATTGACAATTAATAATGGACAATTGATAATGAACATTTATCAATTAATTATAATTTGGTGAAAAAATTATCAATTGTTCATTATCAACTGTCAATTGTACATTATCAATTGAAAAGAATATGGTTAAAATTAAGAACATAGAATTAGGGGATTTTCCATTGTTGCTTGCACCGATGGAGGATGTTTCTGACCCGCCGTTTCGGGCTGTCTGCAAGGCAAACGGGGCGGATTTAATGTACACCGAGTTTATTTCTTCGGAAGGATTGATTCGTGATGCGGCAAAATCGGTTCAGAAATTGGATATTTTTGAGTATGAACGCCCTATCGGAATTCAATTGTTTGGTTCGGACGTGGAGACAATGCGAGTTTGTGGAGAAATTGCCTCCAACGCTGGTCCTGATTTAGTGGACATAAATTATGGTTGTCCCGTGAAACAAGTGGCTTGCCGTGGGGCGGGTGCGGCTTTGTTACAAGATATCCCCAAAATGGTTTTGATGACAAAAGCGGTAGTTAATTCAACGCATTTGCCCGTAACCGTGAAAACTCGTTTGGGTTGGGATGATACCACTAAAAATATCGAAGATGTAGCGGAACGATTGCAAGATATTGGCATTGAAGCACTTACGATTCACGGACGTACAAGAGCCCAATTGTACAGAGGCGATGCCGACTGGCGATTGATTGCCAAAGTAAGAGAAAATCCAAGAATTAGAATTCCGATTTTTGGCAATGGAGATATTGATTCACCCGAAAAAGCCTTAGAATATCGTAATCGTTTTGGCGTGGATGGTATCATGATTGGGCGAGCAGCCATTGGTTATCCATGGATTTTTAATGAAATAAAACACTTTTTCAAAACGGGAGAACATTTAGCACCTCCTACGATTGAGGACCGCATTGATGTTTGCCGAAAACACTTAGATTTCAGCATTCGTTGGAAAGGAAACCACGTAGGAATTGTGGAAATGAGACGACATTATGCCAGTTATTTTAAAGGAATTCCTCATTTCAAAGATTTCAGAATGCGCTTTGTTACTTCCATGAATTACGAAGAGATTCTTGGGATTTTGGAGGAAGTTTCGCTATTTTATGGACAGGAGGAAATGATGGTTTTGGGATAGAGAAAATGGCATTAAGAAAATTTTCTTAATGCCATTTTTTATAAATCACCCCAAAACTGCATTGATTACCTTGCCCTGCACATCGGTCAATCTGAAATTTCTTCCTTGAAATGGATAGGTAAATTTCTCGTGGTCGAAGCCCAAGGTATGTAGAATTGTTGCCTGTAAGTCATACGTAGATGTTCTTCCCGAAATGCCAGCGTAACCTATTGGGTCGGTTTCACCGTGCGAATATCCTTTTTTGATGCCTCCGCCCGCCATCCAAATCGTAAATGCGTCGGTGTGGTGGTCACGTCCTTTGTAGGCTAAAACCCTCCCTTCACGGTTTTCTTGCATGGGCGTTCTGCCAAATTCTCCACCCCAAACGATGAGCGTTTCATCTAATAAGCCTCTTTGTTTTAGATCGATCAAAAGAGCGGTGGTGGCTTGATCAGTTTCCATACATTTTCGTTTTACACCAACTTTCACAGAGTCGCCTTCGCCCGTTCCATGAGCATCCCATCCCCAATCGAAAAGTTGCACAAAACGCACGCCATTTTCGACTAACTTTCTGGCTAATAGGCAGTTGTTGGCAAAACTTTCTTTGCCTAACTCCGTGCCGTACATTTCGTGAATGTATTTTGGCTCATTTTTAATGTCCATTACTTCGGGTACGGAAGTTTGCATTTTGAATGCCATTTCGTACTGAGAAATTCTGGCAATTGTTTCTGGGTCGTGAAATTCTTCGTATTGTTTTTGATTGATTTTATTAATTGCTTCAATCGAACTTTTACGCAAATCTCTACTCATCCCGTCGGGGTCGGTAAGATACAAAACGGGGTCGCCTTCTGAACGACATTGAACGCCTTGATAAACCGAAGGCAAAAATCCACTTCCCCACGCTGATTTCCCTGCATCTGGATTGCGACCACCCGAAGCCAAAACCACATAACCTGGCAAATTCTGATTTTCAGAACCAAGTCCATACGTAACCCAAGAACCCATCGCAGGACGACCTAATCGTGGCGAACCCGTGTGCATCAGCAACTGGGCGGGTGCGTGGTTGAATTGGTCGGTGTGCATGGCTTTCAAAAACGAAATTTCGTCGGCAACGGTCTGTAAATGAGGTAGATTATCGGATAGCCAAGCCCCACTTTTACCTACTTGAGAGAATTTCGCTTGAGCTCCCAACATATTAGGAACACCCCGAATAAAAGCAAATTTCTTCCCTTCCAAAAATGAAGCTGGACAGGGTAAACCATCCATTTTTTGTAGTTCTGGCTTATAATCGAACATTTCCAATTGCGATGGAGCACCCGCCGTGTGAATATAAATCACGGATTTTGCCTTGCCTAAAAATGGTGGATTCTTCGGCGAAAGTGGGTTTTGAGCTTTCGCCAGAGCATCGGCGGAGACATTATTTATCCCGCAACTTTCAAGGAATGAACCCATCGCCATCATGCCGATTCCGGTGGTGCATTGTTTGAGAAAATGCCTACGGGTTTCGTATTCAACGAAATGTTTATGTGCTTCTTGGTGGATTTTCATTGGTTTTATCTTTAATGTTATTCCTTCATCACAAACTCATCCAAATTCAAAATTGTCATGGCTACCATCGTTTTTGCTGCTAAATCGGGCATTTTTTTTGGCTTGATGCTATTGTCTTCGCAATATCCCAAAAACTTCATGGCTTCATTGGGTTTTTGCTTGAAATCTATCAGTGATTTTTGATATAAATTATTCAAAATCAATAACTTATCATTGGATATTTCTTTGGACATTGCGAGTGAATATGCTTTACGGATTTGTCCATTAATATCCATTTTTTCATTATCCATTCGTTTGGCAAAATACCTTGCACATTCCACATAAACGGGGTCGTTTAGGCTTGTGAGTGCTTGTAGAGGGGTATTAGTCCGTAAGCGTCTGGCCAAACAAATTTCCCTACTCGTTCCATCAAAAGTCATCATGGATGGGTACGGGCTACTTCTCCGCCAATAGGTATATAAAGCACGCCTGAATTGGTCTTCGCCTTCACTTTGTTTCCAACTGATACCACTGTAGGGCGCTCCCCAAATACCAGTTGGTTGATAAGGCATCACACTTTTTCCGTGCATTTTATGACTTAAAATACCACTTACCAAAAGCGCTTGGTCACGCACTTGTTCTGCCGATAATCTAACCCTTGCACCACGAGCAAAAAACCGATTAACAGGGTCTGTTTCCAACATTTCGGGTGTAACTTTTGAGTCTTGTTGGTAGGTTGCAGATAGTACAATTTCACGCAATAATTGCTTCGGTTGCCAATTATATTCCTTCATAAATTTGATGGAAAGATAATCCAACAATTCAGGGTTTGAAGGGGTAAATCCCTGTGTGCCAAAGTCTTCCATTGTTTCCACCAATCCAATGCCAAAGAGTTGTTCCCAAAAACGATTCACAGCTACTCTTGCCGTTAAAGGGTTTTGTTCACTACCAATCCAAGTGGCTAAACCCAAGCGATTTTTAGGTAAAATTTTCGGTAAACCGCCAAATAAAGTAGGAATATCTGGTTGTACTTCTTTGGTTTTTGCCGTCCAATTTCCCCGTTCAAAAACGTTAGATTTTCGGTGTAAATTCTGTGGATTTTCGTCCATTATTAGGGTGATATCTGTACTGATATTCGCCAATCGCCAAAACTCTTTTTGCATTAAATCGTGCTCAGGATTGTTTTTGGCTGGAAATTTACTCAAAAAACCAAACCAATCAAAATAGGCGGTGTAATCTTCTTTACCTTTCAAATTTGGATTTATGGCTTTGAAATACAGGTTATGAATGCCGTTTACAGATTTGAAAAATACCTGTTTTGACTGATAGCCCTTGGTAGTATCCAATTTAGTTGTTAATAAAATTTCACCGTCAATTTTATCTATATGAATTGTAAAAGTTCCGCCTACTTTAGATGAATTATACCGAAAAATCATTTGATTTTTTCCGTTTAAATCAACATTTTTTAAGCGAGATGAACCACCGTTTTGCATTCCCAAAAACTTGGTATCTGATAATTCAGATTTTACAAATTCATCACAAGAAAGTGAATTGTACGTAGGTTGCCAAGTCTTTAAAAACTTGGCATATTCATTGGCTTTCGAAACGGAAGAATTTTTCTGAATCCAGTTTTTTATGCTCATAACTTTGGCGGAATCTTCCTTTTGAAAAAGCCTCAAATGGGGATAATCACCGTAGGAATCTTCGTCACGAGTATTGTTGAAAAATGCCATATACTTATAATAATCCTCATGCCGAAAAGGGTCGTAAGGATGGCTATGACACTGAATACAAGCAAAAGTTGTCCCCTGCAAAACTTCCCAAGTAGTGTTTGTTCGGTCTAAAACTGCCGCTGTTCTGAACTCTTCGTTATCCGTTCCTCCTTCATCATTGGTCATAGAGTTGCGGTGAAAGCCCGTGGCAATTAATTGATTATCAGTAGGATGAGGCAATAAATCACCCGCCAATTGTTCTTTGATAAACTGATTGTAAGGCATATTTTGGTTGAAGGCATCAATTACGTAATCACGATATTTCCAAATGCTCCGTTGGTCATCACGCTCGTAGCCTTTGGTATCGGAATATCTGGCTAAATCCAACCACATTCCCGCCCAACGTTCACCGTATTGGGGCGAAGCTAAGAGTTTTTCAACGGCTTTTCCGTAAGCATTTTCCGATTTATCATGCAGAAAATCTGTGAGTTGTTGTTCGGTAGGAGGAAGGCCCGTGAGGTCGAGGCAAACACGACGTAGTAGCGTTCCTTTGTCGGCGGGTTGAGAATGTTTTAGATTTTCTTTTACTAATTTATCCGCTACAAAATAATCAATGTTATTTTTCTCCCATTTGGGCGAAAACCAATCTGTGAAGCTTGCAAAGAAGTTTTTATTAGGAATATTTGGCATTTCAGGCGCAGTAAAAGCCCAATGTTCTCCCCATTTTGCGCCTTGTTTTACCCATTTTGTTAGTAATTCAATTTCGTCTTTCGATAAAGGTTCAGCCTGATAAGGCATTCGTTCTTCGAGGTCTTTATGGGTTAATCTGGTAATAAATTCAGAATGTTCGGGATCGCCTGGAATGATGGCAGATTTACCGGATTTAGTTTTTCCCAAAGCATCTTCCCGAAACAAAACACTGAATCCACCTTGCTTTTTCACCCCACCATGACACTTGATGCAACTGCGGTTTAAAATAGGTTTTACTTGGCTACTATAATCCACTTCATCGCCGTGTCCGATTAATGAATAAATCGAAAAGCTACCCACCAAAACGGCGGAACTCCAAATTAATAACTTATTGATATTCATTGGATCTTTTTGCTTATAATTAATGGTATAAGTTATTGAAAAAAAGGCATTTTATTATACTTTACTGATATGATTTAATTGATTAGATTTTGTATAAACTAAAAATGCCCCAATCTTTCGATTGAGGCATTTTAGTGAATTTCTATTACAATTATTATCTCGGACGACTACCGCCACCCGTAGGTGCTGCCGCTGGCGTTGCTTGTTGTCCTCCATTATCGCCACCACCGTCTTTCAAGTCATCGTTATTAACCGATTTCTTTTTCTTCTTTCCATCCGTAAAAGTTATTTTTCCGATTTTATAACTGAACGTTAGTTTGAAGTTCATATTTCTCAAAGTGGTTGTACTATTTTGAGAAATCGTTGGTGATTCTATGTTACTTTTAATCGTGAAACCATTCGGTGTAAAGAAGTTTTCTGCTCCTAAACCAATGCTTCCTTTTTTATTCATGAAATCCTTTTTCACGCCTAAACTATAAATTCCGAAACCGCCTTGATTCCCTTGTAGTTGCACTTGATTCCCTCTATAAAAAGCAAAGGTTTGTAAGCCCCAACCTTTCGAGAAATTATAACTACCGAATAATCTAAAACTTGCTACCCAACCCTCATTTGAAGCATTATAAAGTGGATTCGGATTGTTGTTTTTCAAGATGGTATAATATATATCCGTTCCGCCACCCAGCTGTAATTTGTTAGAAATATTCACATTTCCGAACAAGTTCATTCCGTAGGCATCTTCATTTCCGATGTTTAAATAATTTGTCAAAATGATAGGTCTATTTTGTGCATCAACTGTGCTGGTACGGACACTTTGGATGCCACCAGTGGTGTTACGCATAAAAAGTGCAGTGGTCAAGAAAGTGTTTTTGAAGAACGTATTGACTGTAAATTCATAATTGTTAGTAAATTCTGGAGACAATAAGGGATTACCCTCCGTAACATTTGAAGGATTTGAAGCATTACGATTAGGGTTCAAGAACTGCAAAGAAGGCCTTTGAATACGACGATTGTAAGCCACTTTTAAAGTGGTTCCACCTTTTAAGCTTTTTGAAATATTGATACTTGGCACAAATGTTCCATAACTTGGAATACTAATTCCATTTACTGCCCCACTTTCTGCCGTCTGTTTGGCATCTATGGTGGTATATTCATAACGCCCACCAGCTTTTATGCTGTATTTTTTCTTGGTTGTTAAGGTATAAGAGAAATAACTCGCCAAAATATTTTGGTTATAGTCCAAAGCGCCATTATTACCAATTTGTTTGAAAACCGAATTTACTGTTCTATAAATATCTTTTCCCCCAAATTCAATCATTTGCGTTTTGCCGATTGGTGTTTGATAATCTATCTGTAAAGTTGCTTCTTGATTATAACTTGGGTTGACATTGGTAATTCTATTTAAACCTCTGGCAACTAATGAATCAGGAAGATTTAAAATGTTATTGGTAAACTCACTGTTACGATTGTTTCTACTAAATTGCCCCGATATGGATAATTCTTGTTGTGGTTTTTTGAAAATATGGGTATAATCAATGTTGGCATCAACGTTGTTTGAATTATCAATCGACTCTACGTTGCGAGTGTTAGAATTATTTAATAAATTATTTCTGAAAATCTGAGTCAATAAAACGTCCTGAAAATTAGACTGATTTCTTGCCCCTAAACGAACTGAAGCACTTATTGAGTTTGTTTTATTAATATCCCAATCCCATCCTAATTGATAATTGCCGAATAAACCATTATTACGAGTTTCTGCTCCTTGCACGTTTGTTGTTTTAGTACCGTCCGTTCCTGTAGTGATTTGGGTATTGTCAAAACGTCCATTCACGTTATAATTTGCTCTTCCAAAACCACCCAACGAGAAGCCCATATTACCCATTCTATAGCTACCGTTCAAAGATAAATTTCCTCCTCTAATACCAACACTACTGTCTAAATTGAGTGAAAGTCCTTGCAGATTGTTCTTTTTAGTAATGATATTAATAATCCCTGCCGAGCCTTCTGCATCGTATTTAGCTGATGGTGAGGTAATTACTTCCACAGATTTAATCATATCCGCCGGAATTTGTTTCAACGCATCGGAAATGCTACTGGCAAGAATTGTTGAAGGCTTATTATTAATTAAAACCTTCACATTCTGACTTCCCCTAAGCGAAACATTACCATCCAAATCGACAGTCAAAGAAGGTACTTTTCTCAAGACATCCGTTCCGTCACCACCTTTATTGGTAATATCTTTCTCGGCATTATAAACCATTCTATCCACTTTATCTTCTATCAACGAACGTTGTCCTTCTACCGTTACTTCCGCCAAAGTTTGAGAACTTTGGTTCATTTTAATAACGCCCAAATCAATTTCATCATTTTTATTGACGATACTAACCTCTATTTTTTTAGATTGATATCCCATAAATGAAACTGAAAGAATGTATTCACCAACGGCAACCCGAGCAAGAGAGAATTTTCCTTTATCATCGCAGATGGTTCCATCCACAATTTTGTTATCTTTCTTTGTGGATAAGGCAATACTTGCGTACTCAACGGCTTTTGAAACGGTTGAATCAATAACGTAACCAGAAATTTTGGCTGAACCTTTTGGGGTTGCCTGTGCCGTTCCAGGGATGGCCGCTTGGTCACCTCTGCGTGAGCCACCACCAAATCCCCCCCCACCCATTGGAAATTGGGCTGATACTGTGCTGGAAAAGAGGCATAAAAATGCAGAAAAAAATAATAAATTTTTCATCTATATAAATGTTATTTAAGTGTTATTTAAGTGTTATTTAAGATTGAATTATTTGAAATAATCACTAAAATTATTCCAAATGATTCATCAATAAAATCAAAATAGTACAAATGGACTGTTTTTCAGATAAGCGGGAAAATGCTTAAATATGATAGAATGACAAGAATACAACACAAATATTGCATTTGTGTCTCTTAGATTATGACTATTTTCGACCAATACAGTAATTGTGTCGATAAGAGGGGGAATTTTAAGTATAATTAGGCATGAGACATTAGCTCTGAATTAAGAATTTTATTGGATATGAGATATTTCCAACCTTTTGTCTAATAAAATTATTAATCAATAAATCGTTTTGTAATTGGCTGATAACTATCAACTCGTCTATCACGCAAATAAGGCCAAGTTGATCGATAATATTCGGTTTTATCTAAATCTATTTCCTGGACATGAACCTCCTCTTGGTCGTGCGAACCTAAATATAAAAGTGTTCCAAAAGGATTTGCCACGAAACTTCCACCCCAGAATTGTTGGTCAGCTTCACGTCCAACCCGATTGACCGAAACTACGTGTACGCCATTCGCTACTGCGTGCGAGCGTTGAATCGTTTGCCAAGCAGAATATTGTTCTCGATTAATGCTTGAATCGGTTTCGGTTGTATCCCAACCAATGGCGGTTGGATAAAAAAGAACCTCAGCACCCATCAAAGCCGTAATTCTTGACGCTTCTGGATACCATTGGTCCCAACAAATCAACACGCCAATTTTAGCAAATTTGGTTTGAAAAATTTTATAACCCGAATCTTCTGGTGATGCGTCTCCTGGCGTAAAATAAAACTTCTCATAATATCCAGGGTCATCGGGAATGTGCATTTTACGGTATTTGCCAAGATACGTTCCGTCAGCATCCAAAACTGCCGTGGTATTGTGATATAAGCCAGCCGCACGTTTTTCAAAAAGAGAAGCAATAATTACCACGCCCAATTCTTTAGCAACGGCAGAGAGCGTATCGGTAGAAGGGCCGGGAATGGCTTCGGCTAATTTAAAATTCTCGTGGTCTTCTACATCACAAAAATACAGTGAAGTAAATAATTCTTGGAGACAAACGATATTTGCTCCTTTTTGAGCCGCCTCACGGATTCCCTTAATCGCTTTTTGCATATTTGCCTGTACATCAGCGGTACACGACATTTGGACTAAGCCTATGTTTATCTTTTTATTCATTATTATGATTAAAATTTCAACTCATTCATACACTTGAAATGACCCAACGGACATTTACTATAACCAATTTTGGAACACGGACGACAATTCAATTCTTTGTTTTCAATTACTTCATATTCAGTCTGATACGGATACATTCCAAACTCAGGAAGGGTATTTCCCCAGATAGAAATCACCTTTTTCTTCAAGGCAGAAGCCACGTGCATCATTCCAGTATCGTGGGTATACACAATTGTAGCTTTTTGAATAATCGAAGCGGATTGATTTAAGTTCATTTTTCCGCAAGTATCAAAAATTGGACTATTTATACTAATAACTGATAACTGTTCGCTAATAACTGAATCCTCCTTTCCTCCAATTAACACCAAAGGCAATTGAATCGTTTGGCAAAGTTCGACCATTTTATTTAAGGGCAATTTCTTCGTTTCATGTTGCCCTCCAATGGCGTAAACAGCATAACCATTTCTGAAATTTTTTGGTAGCCAATGCAAAGGCAAATCATCTTTTTCGGGTATAAAATAATCTAAGCCTTTATTATCATTTTTCACCCCTAAAGTTTCCACCGTTTTCATGTATCTGTCCACAATATGGACTTTTGGCATGATGTCTTTCTTGAATTTAACCAAAATCCATTTCTGGAAATTCAATTTGTCAAAGCTAAATGATTTTACGCCCAAACGAAATTTAATAATGCTCGTTCTGAGGTTGTTGTGCAAATCTATTACATAATGATAATCTTCTGATTTTAATTGCTTTACCAAATCATTAAGACTTTTTTCCAACGTAAAAACCTTATCAATGTATGGATTATTTTCGAGCAGCGTTTTGTATGATTTTTTGGTAACATAATGTACTTCAGCCTCGGGAAATTGCTGCTTTAAACAACGAATAACGGGCGTTGTCAGGACGATATCACCAATGGATGAAAAACGGATAATTAGGAATTTGGTCATATAAATAAAGGTAATATTGGCGACAAAGATACACTTTATAAGCTTCGCCATGATTATTCTGAAGATGAAAACAGACAATTCAAGGCAAAATTCATAACTTTGCCATTAGTTATTAGTGGATTAATTATTAGGAATTAGGTACACTTGTCTTAATTAACCACTAACTAATAATCAATAACCAGTAACCAATAACTAATAACCAGTAAAGATTAAAAAAACAATGGCAGAACCAAAACAGCAAGATACCGCTTCAACGTTAAAAGACATTATTTCGCACGCCAAAGAATATGGCTTTGTGTTTCCTTCTTCTGAAATTTATGATGGTCTTCAAGCCGTTTATGACTACGGTCAAAATGGCGTTGAACTAAAAAATAATTTAAAAGCACTTTGGTGGAAAGCCATGACAATGCTCAACGACAATGTTGTGGGTATTGATGCGTCCATCTTTATGCATCCGCTAACGTGGAAAGCATCTGGTCACATAGATTCGTTCAACGACCCGATGATTGACAACAAAGATTCTAAAAAGCGTTACCGTGCCGACCAATTATTGGAAGCCAAAGCCGAACAATACGAAGCCGAAGGTTCACCCGAAAAAGGAAAAGCATTATTGGAAGCAATGGCAAAAGCGATGACCGCCGATGATATGTCGGGTTTACGCCAAATTATTTTGGACGAAGGCATCAAATGTCCGATTTCAAATACCGCAAATTGGACGGATGTTCGTCAATTCAATTTAATGTTTTCAACGCAAATTGGGGCAGTTTCAGAAGATGCTTCCTTGATTTACCTTCGTCCTGAAACTGCGCAAGGTATTTTTGTGAATTTCCTAAATGTTCAAAAATCGGGACGTATGAAAGTGCCTTTCGGAATTGCTCAAATTGGTAAAGCATTTAGAAATGAGATAGTTGCGAGAAATTTTATCTTCCGTATGCGTGAATTTGAACAAATGGAAATGCAATTTTTTGTTCGTCCTGGCACTGAAATGGAATGGTACAACAAATGGAAAGAAACTCGTTTGAAATTTCACCAAGCGATTGGTTTACCTGCTGAAAATTTAAAATTCCACGACCATGAAAAATTGGCTCATTACGCCAATGCTGCCGTGGATATTGAGTATAAATTCCCTTTCGGATTTAAAGAAATGGAAGGAATTCACTCACGTACCGATTTTGATTTAACGGCTCACCAGACTTTGTCGAAGAAGAAGCAACAATATTTTGATGCTGACCTTGACGAAAACGGTAAACCTTACGGAAATTATATTCCTTACGTGGTAGAAACTTCAGTGGGTGCTGACCGTCTTTTCTTAGCCATTTTGTGTAATGCTTATACCGAAGAAACAACGGGTGAGGGAGAAACAGAAAAGAAAAGAACGTATTTGAAATTCCATCCAACGGTTGCGCCTATCAAAGCGGCGGTTTTGCCTTTGGTGAAAAAAGATGGTTTAGCCGAAAAAGCACAAGATATTTATCATGCGTTAAAGCGATCATTCAATGTGACTTACGATGATGGTGGCGCAATCGGAAAGCGTTATACTCGTCAAGATTTAATTGGAACACCTTACTGCATTGCGGTAGATTACCAAACCATGGAAGACGAAACAGTAACCATCCGTCACCGTGATTCGATGGAACAAGAGAGAGTGAAAATATCAGAACTTCGTGAGAAAATTGGGTTTGCGGTAAGTATGGAGCGGGTTTTTGAATTGTTGTAGAGATGTACCACAGGCTTTAGCCAGAGTCTTAGTATCAAATGTATCACAGGTTAAAACCTGTGGTACTTAAAAATAAAAATATGAAAACAAACTACGCCCGAAATTTGCCTCATATTCAACCTATTGGAGCTACTTTTTTTATTACATTTAGCCTCTACGGTTCTATACCAAAAGAAAAGATACAACAGCTTCAGCAAGAACGTAACGCTAAAATAAATACCATTAGAGAAGAAAATTCTGAAAACCTAAAAGAGAATCTGGACATTGCTCAAAAGCGATACTTTCAAAGAGTAGATGCCGTCTTAGATTCAGTTGAATATGGTGAAAAGTATCTTTCATATCCTCAGGCAGCACAAATTGTAGCAAATAAAATCCATCAATATCATAATGGACACTACGATTTATTAGCTTTTTGTATTATGCCAAATCACGTTCACCTGCTTTTTGACTTAAATTTTCAGTCAGAAAAGATTCCTATTGATGAAGAAGTTACCGATAAAAATTACAAGCAAATTTATGATATTATGCATCTCATTAAAGGTGGTTCTGCGTATGAAGCTAATAAAATTCTTAATCGTTCTGGACGATTGTAGCAAGTAGAAAGTTATGACCGTTATGTAAGGAATATTCGGGAATTACAAAATATCGTTATGTATATTGCTAATAATCCGAAGAAAGCAGGTTTAGCGAATCATTGGAGAGATTTTCATTTCACCTACATCCGTGAAGATTATCAATATCTTTTACTATAACATTGTATACAGGCTTTTGTCTGTATTTTAAGTACAAAGAATACAGACTGAAGCCTGTGCTACCATTAAATCATGAAAGAAATAAAAAACGAATCAGAATACGAAAAGGCATCGGATAGGGCTGATGCAATTTTCAACGCCAAAAAAGGCACGCCAGAATATACTGAACTCCAAGATTTATTGAAGGCATTGAAACAATACGAAGACGACTTTGTTAAAATGTTAAAAGGGAATTAGATGATATTTGTTAGGTTTTAAGAATGCCAAAAGTATTAGTGTTACGCTAACATACAAAAAATAAAATGACAAAAACAGAATTAGCCGCTCTTCGTGAGAATTATACCAAAGGTAGCTTAGACGTAAAAGACGTTGCAAATACACCCATCGGGCAATTTCAAGAATGGTTTGATGAGGCCGTAGCAGGTCAATTACTTGAACCAAATGCCTTTTTGTTTTCAACGGTATCGCATGAAAATAAGCCTTCCACTCGGGTACTTTTACTCAAAGGATTGGATAATGGTTTTACATTTTTTACCAATTATTTAAGCCGTAAAGGAACAGAATTAGCCGAAAACCCAAATGCGTGTTTAACGTTTTTTTGGGCGGAATTAGAGCGTCAAGTAAGAATTGAAGGATTGATAGAAAAAATCTCTGGAGAAGAATCGGATGCTTATTTTCATAGTCGCCCGAGAGCAAGTCAAATTGGTGCTTGGGTTTCTAACCAAAGTATGGTAATTGGACAACGTGAAATCTTAGAAGAAAGAGAAAAACACTTAATCGAACAATTTGGCGACCAACCAATTCCACGACCTCCACATTGGGGTGGTTACAGACTTGTACCCAATTACATTGAATTTTGGCAAGGTCGCCCATCACGTTTGCATGACCGTATTGCTTATACTTTATTGGAAAATGGAGATTGGAAGATTGAAAGATTATCGCCATAAAGTAGTTTTAATAGATTAGACAATCTTAAAAAATTGTCTAATCTATTACACTAAATTAAGCTTCCCAAATCTTTTACGCCAACTTTCTTATAACTTGTAAAACCTTCCCCGAATTCTACCCCAATGGCGTGTCCCATTTCACGGTTACGAGCTTCCAAAAATTTCAAGAAAGCAGGAGAAGTCAAATAAGATTCTGGTTCAACCGAATTTGGGTCGTAAAATTGACTTTTAAATGCTCTGACCGAGGCTTCTTTTTGTTCCCAAAAATCAGAAATATCCACAATAAAATCTGGCGTAAGATAACGGTCTTGGATATAATGATAAACATTTTTAGGTCGCCATACAGATTGCGGTGTTCCATCATCTTCAAAGGTTTCAACCATTCGCAAACCCGATTTAAAACACGCATCTACGGCTAATTCACAGCCTTTTATGTGGTCGGGGTGACGGTCATGATAAGCATTTGCCAATACAATTTTGGGCTGATAACGTCTGATAACACGAATCAATTTCATCAAATGTTCTTCGTCATTTACGAAAAAACCATCTCTAAAACCTAAGTTTTCACGGGCGTGAATACCCATAATTTTAGTGGCTTCGGCAGATTCTGCCAAACGCATTTCGGGTGTTCCACGAGTTCCTAATTCGCCACGAGTAAAGTCAACGATTCCAACTTTTCTACCTTGGGCAATGTGCGAACAAATTGTTCCTGAACAGCCTAATTCGGCATCATCAGGATGTGCTGCCATCACGAGTATATCTAATTTCATAAGCTTAAATTAATGATTAATTTTGAATGTTCAACGCACTATACTCGAGTAAAAAGAGGTATTAAACATTAAATAGTGAAAATAATACCAATAAAAAAATGAGTGATTAAGACTATTAAATCTCATTCACTCATTCTCTGATTCAATCTAACATTGATAATTATTGAATTCTTAAACGTCTTCCTGCTCTCAGACTTGAGGAAATTCTCATTCCGTTCATTTTAGCTAATTTCTCTACTGAAATTCCTGCACGATTTGCAATAGAATAAAGTGAATCGCCATAATGGACAGTTGTCCAGGCAGTTTTGCGAGTCATAACTTTATTTCCAGCATCTCCATATTCGTTGCCTAATGCCAACCCGTAAGTATCAAAAACTCTGGCAGAAATTAATAAATGGTCCCCAACAGGTTCTGAACCAGTTCCTGAAAAGTTGAAAACATAGGTTGGATTGAAAGGGTTTCCTTCATAACGAGTCTCAAAGTGTAAATGTGAGCCAGTACTTCTTCCTGTGCTGCCGCCCAGTCCAATTTGGTCACCTGCTTTTACGTAAGTACCTGACTCAAGGTTTTTTTGCGAAAGGTGACCATATAAAGTTTCGATTCCATTATAGTGACGAACGACCATAAAATTGCCGTACCCACCATTATTATATCCTGATACTCGAACGATACCATCAAAAGCTGAATATACAGGGTCGCCAGTTTCTAAATCAATATCCACCCCTGCGTGCAAACGATTCCAACGTGGCCCAAATTGCGAAGTTAATTTGGGTGAATTATTGGGCACTGACCAAAAACGTCCTTGATCTTTATTGTATAATTCTACGTCAACTACATCATCAAATTCTTTCGCATCTATTCCGTAAGGGTCAATATTAGTAGCATCCCAAACAGAATAATATGTTGCCACTGATACAAAATCATCGCTTCCTTCTGGACGAGTTTCTTCTTCGATTTCAATAATGAGTGGTTCTCTTTCATCAATTGAAGTGGTATCGAAACTACTTACAGAGGCATTTAATGCTTTAGAAGGTACATATTTATTAGAAGACGCTGTAACCGCAGCGGTAGCTTCTACTTCGTAAGAATTGTTGAATTTTAATTTTGGTAACTCATCTAACATTTCCTCCTTCTTCTCTTTTTCTTTGTATAAACCCGTATTGTTCTTGATATTAATCTTAGGATTTTTTTTGAAACTCCCAGACTCCTGTGCAGAAACTGTGAAGGTGCTTACACAAAGTGTAAAAAGTAATATGTCTCTAATCTTTTTCATAAATCTAATAATTAATCCTCTTGTTCTGTCAACCACCTTTCAGCATCCAAAGCTGCCATACAACCCGTACCTGCGGCGGTAACAGCTTGACGATAAATGTGGTCTTGCGCATCACCAGAGGCAAAAATGCCTTCAATATTGGTACGACTTGATCCTTTTTCAGTCATTAAATAACCGGCTTCGTCCATGTCTAAAAAACCTTTGAAAATATCCGTATTGGGTTTATGACCAATCGCCACGAAGAAACCTGTAATTGGTAAAACCGTTTCAACATTGGTGATATGGTTTTTTATCATTACGCCCGTTACACCGTTGCCATCCCCTAAAATCTCCTCCGTCTGAGAATTCCAGTGCATCTGAATTTTAGGATTTGAAGTTACCCGCTTTTGCATAATCTGCGAAGCACGTAATTGATCACGACGAACAATCATGTGCACTTTCGAGCATAAATTTGCCAAATAAGTTGCTTCCTCAGCGGCAGTATCGCCACCACCCACAATGGCTACTTCTTGATTACGGAAAAAGAACCCATCACAAACGGCACAAGCTGAAACGCCAAGGCCATTATATTTTGCTTCGGAAGGCAATCCAAGCCATTTTGCCGAAGCACCCGTGGCAATGATAACGGAATCAGCGTGGATTTCGTGTGTATCGTCAATGAAAACTTTCTTGGGTGTCGAATTGAAATCTACTGAAGTTGCCATGCCATATCTTACATCAGTTCCGAATCTACGAGCCTGTTTTTCGAGGTCTTGCATCATTTCTGGCCCTTGAATTCCATCGGCATAACCTGGGAAATTTTCAACATCATTCGTAATCGTCAATTGACCTCCTGGTTGTGGTCCTTGATACATTACTGGGTTTAATCCTGCCCTTGAGGCATAAATTGCTGCGGTGTAACCTGCGGGTCCTGAGCCTATAATTAGGCACTTGGTATGCTCTGCCATGCTTATTTTATACTGTTAATAGTGCTTTTTATGTAATTAAAATCTTGTGATTCTATCTACATTCCCAACAAAAAAATTTACACAAAAATTGCATATTTATTTAGAAATCGCAAGAATTTATTCAGTGCGAGAGGACAGAAGGGGAGATAATTTGTTGATTATCAATATAATAGAGATTTTAATTATTTGACGGGAGATTAAATTCTTTTGGATTTTTATAATGATTTAAAAGTAATCGTTCTTGAAGACTTGAACAAATCTTTAAGATGTTTTTTTCGAAATAGCCTTAAATTGTGAATATAATGCTAAAAAATTGTATTTATTTTGTAATTAAAATGCTTGATGCCACTTTTGATACCGACCAACAAATTCTCGAACATCTCGCCAAAGATGATGTACGAGCTTTTGATTTTTTGTATCAAAAATATTTCTCTAAACTCTACGGTGCCGTTTATAAAAGATTGCAAAATCGAGCATTGACCGAAGAAGTTGTGCAAGAATTGTTTGTTTCTTTATGGGAACGTCGAGCCGTTTTAGTTATTTCTACCACGATTGAATCCTATCTTTTTTCTTCGGTAAAATACCTTGTCATTGCTCAATACAAGAAAAATAATCTCTTTGAAAAGTATTCAAATAGCCTCAATCCTGAAGCAGATGATGATAATTTTACTGAGCAAGCGGTTGCTTTTGATGAATTGAATCAAGCCTACCAAAATGCCTTGAAATTACTTCCAGAACGTTGTAGGGAAGTTTTTTTATTGAAACGAAGTGGATTTTCTCAACGTGAAATTTCAGAAAAAATGGATATTTCAGAAAAAACGGTCGAAAACCAAATGACCAAAGCCTTGAAAATTTTGAGAGATGCTTTGAATGATTATACGACGTTGATGGTTTTAGGGCTTTTGATCCAGATTTGAATATTTTGAATTGTTAGCTATTTTCTCACTTTCCCCAAAAGTGTGAATGATATAATTCTTTTTTGTTTTTGTGTAATACTTAACAACAGAAAACAGACAAACTTTACGTTTTCAAAAATTACCTTAAACCTAAATCAATTCATGCCTCACATCGCCATTATTTCTGCCAGTATCCGTCCCGACCGAAAAAGCCATCGGGTGGCTTTATATTTTGAAAAATATTTGGCTGATAATAGACTGGCAACTACCGAAATCCTTGATTTAAGAGAGTATAATTTTCCAATCTTTGATGAAAAGCTAAAAATACAGAAAAATCCCGACGCTCAAACGCTTGATTATGCCCAAAAAATAGATTCAGCCCACGGTGTTATTATCGTCACGCCAGAATATAATGGTGGAATGCCTGCGAGTTTAAAAAATGCGGTGGATCTATTATATGAGGAATGGAGGCATAAACCGACTGGAATTGTAACGGTTTCTGATGGGCCATTTGCCGGAAATCAATGCTTAGTTTCATTGCAATTTACCCTTTGGAAAATGAAGGCTTGGACGATTACCGAGATGTTTTCGGTGCCAAAAGTAGATGAAAATTATGACGAAAAAGGCGTTCCGAAAGATAAAGAAGCAACGGATAAATTAGCCAATCGTTTTGTCAAAGAATTATTGTGGTGTGTGAAAGCCGATACTTCGGATTTGTAAGAGAAAATAATGTATAAAACCGCATGGAACCAACCTCTAAAAAATCAGAAATTACCGCTAAGAAAAAGTATTTAATCTCAAAAGGCATCGACGGTTTTTTTGAGGATTTGTACGATATATGCACTTTTATCATCCGATTTATCAATGAATCATTCTCAGCGCCCGTTGAGTGGAAAGAAATCATAAATCAGTGTTATGCAGTAGGTTATAAAACATTGTTATTAGTTTCAGTCACGGGTTTTATCACAGGAACCGTTTTTACGAAACAATCACGCCCATCTTTATCGGCATTTGGTGCAGCCTCTTGGTTGCCGTCTTTGGTGTCAATTGCTATCATCAAAACAATGGCACCGCTCATCACCGCCTTGATTGCGGCGGGAAAAGTAGGTTCAAACATTGGGGCAGAATTAGGTTCAATGAAAGTAACCGAACAGATTGATGCCATGGAGGTTTCCGCCACAAACCCCTTCAAGTTCTTAGTTGTAAGTCGCATTTTAGCCATCACTTTTATGATGCCGGTATTGGTTTTATACACGGGTTTGGTTGGAATGATGGGGGCGTATCTAAACGTACACTCAAATGAATTGACCAGTTTTACGAGCTTTTTTATCAGTGCTTTCAAATCCATCGAATTCAAGGACATTTTTTCATCACTTTTTAAGGCACTTTGTTATGGTTTTACGATTGGTGTAGCGGGCTGTTATCAAGGCTATTACGCTCAGAATGGTACGCAAGGCGTTGGACGAGCAGCGAATCTTGCCGTGGTATTTTCTATGTTTTTGATTTTTGTGGAAGAGTTATTAATTGTTCAAGTGCTTAATAATTTTAAGTAAAACCAGTATTTAATGGATAAAGAAAACGTACAAATTAACAATCAAGAATCGGTGATTTATATTAAGAACTTAAAAAAGTCTTTCGGAATGCTTGATGTGCTTAATGGCGTCGATTTTGAAATAAAAAGAGGCGAAAATATTGCTGTTTTGGGTCGCTCTGGAACGGGAAAATCGGTTTTGATAAAAATCATTTCTGGACTTCTAAAACCTGACAGTGGTTTGGTAAAAGTGCTTGGTCAGGAGGTTGATAAATTGAACGAAAAAGAATTGCAAGAATTAAGACTGAAAATCGGATTTTCCTTTCAAAGTAGTGCCTTGTATGATAGTATGAGCGTGCGGGAAAATCTTAAATTTCCATTGGTCAGAAACCGACGAGATTTGAGTAGTAAGGAAGTAAATGATGCTATCGAATCTGTTCTGAATGACGTAGGCTTGCCCCAAACGATTAACCAAATGCCTTCTGAATTGTCGGGAGGGCAGAAAAAGCGAATTGGCATTGCCCGAACCTTAATCCTAAAACCCGAAATTATGCTCTATGATGAGCCTACTTCTGGACTCGACCCAATCACGTGTATTGAGTTGAATAATTTGATTTTGAAAGTGCAGCAAGAATACAAAACCAGTTCAATTATTATTACGCATGATCTTACTTGTGCCAAAATAACGGGGAACAAAGTAGCAGTTCTTAACGAAGGTAAATTTCTGAAAATTGGTAGTTTTGACGAAGTTTTCAGTTCAGATGATGCCTATATTAAGGCTTTTTACGATTACAATTTTACCGAAAATAAGATAACACATGAAAAATAATCGACCAGTAATTGTTGGAATTTTTATCGTCCTTGGCTTAGCAATTCTTATCATAACCATCTTCACTTTGGGGGGACAGAAAAAAGCATTTGTCAAAACATTTGCCTTAAATACCGTTTTTAATGACGTTAGTGGCTTGGCAATTGGCGCTAATGTTTTGTTTTCGGGTGTGAAAATTGGTACTGTGAAAAAAATTGAATTTTATGGAGATTCTCAGGTGAAAGTATCCATGAGTATTGAAAATGATGCGGAATCACATATTCATAAAAATGCTTTTGCAAAAATTGGTTCAGATGGTTTAATTGGGAATAAACTTGTGGTCATTTATGGTGGGAGTAAAAATTTTCCTCAAGTTGTGAAGAATGATTTTTTGAAGATTGAAAACGAACTAAGTACCGAAGATATGTTGGCAACTTTACAACAAAATAATAAAAATTTAGTGGATATTACTGCTAACTTTAAAAGTATCAGTAAGAAAATTGACGCTGGGGATGGTATTTTAGGAAAGTTGGTCAACGACCCAGCTTTAGGCGTAAAATTGGCGAGTACCATTAATAATCTCCAAGAAACGGTGGATAATTTCAAAGAGGCTTCGTTGTCTGGAAAAAATGTACTGGGTGATTTTGAGCGTCTTTCGGGCAATTTTAAAAATCCAACGAATTCTATTAACAGAATTGCAAACGATAGTGTTGCTTATAACAAAATCGTGGGGACGGTTACGCAATTGCAAAATGCTTCGAGTTCTTTGAATAAATTTACGGCTAATTTAAAAACCGTTAGTGATCGATTAAATAGAAAAGACAGCCCCGTTGGATTGATGTTAAATGATTCGTCAACCGCTAATTCTTTGAAAGGAATGATTAAGAATTTGCAGTCGAGTAGTTCAAAATTGAATGATGATTTGGAAGCGGTTCAACATAACTTTTTACTGAAAGGTTTTTTCAAAAAGCGAGCGAAAGAACAAGAGAAAGCCAAAGAGAATGCTATTCAGCAATAATTCATTTGGAAATTTTAAAGACAAAAAAAGGGAGGTATTGCTCAAAGCAATACCTCCCTTTTTTTGTGCTGATTTGAAAAATAAAATATTTTTTTCAAATCAGCATAGGGGAAAATAACTACTTGATTCACTTAGTCTTTGAAAGCACATAAAAATGAAACTAAATCAAGAAATAATTGCAAAATACTTAAACAACCAATGTTCCGAAGGTGAGCAAGTTTTGGTTGAAGCATGGTATAAATCCTTTGAAAATAATCCCGATGGCATCAGTGAAATGAATGATGATGACCGTAAGGAATTAATTCAACGAGTTCGTCAGAATATTGATAGAAAAATCAAACCCGTTCAACTCTACACGCCGCCACGTTGGATTTGGTACGCCTCGGGAATGGCAGCCATGTTGTTGATTTTCATGGGCTTATCTTTTTATTTTAATACAAAATTGGATAATAACATTTCCCGAATAAAGTCTGATATTTCTTTATCGGATTGGGCAAAATACGAAAACTCTTCGGCAAAAATCTTAAAAATTGACCTGCCAGATGGTAGTACGGTTTGGCTACAACCTAAGACACAATTATCTTATAATCAATCGGATAGAGTTTACCGACAAGTAAATTTAAAAGGTGAAGCATTCTTTGATGTCAAGCGTGATGAAGCTCGTCCGTTTTTGATTTATGCGGGAAAAATGACGACTAAAGTTTTAGGAACCAGTTTCAACGTAAAAGCTTATCCAGAAACAGAAAAATTTGAAGTGTCGGTGGTAACGGGGAAAGTATCGGTAACTAACGAAGCAGAAAAAGAAGTTTTTGTAACGCCAAAACAGCAAGTCGTTTTAGAAAATAAGTCTGATATTTTGACAATCAATGAGTTACCGAAAGATAAAACCTTTTATTGGGAATTAACTTCTTTGACTTTTGATAATACTTTAATGCAAAGCGTAGTCGATAGTATCGAACACAATTTCAACGTAAAAATCAAGTTAAATCCTACCTTAAAAAATTGTCGTTTGAGCGGCAATTTTGACCAAGAGCATCTTTCAACAATCCTCGAAATTATTTGTAAATCCATTGATGCTGAGTATGTTATGGACGGACAAGAGATTTATTTGAAAGGTGAAGGATGTGAAGGTAATTGATACTTAAAATTGATAATTATCAATTTTAAGTAATAAAAATATTCATAGCATGACTCAGATTTGAATTCATAACAAACTAATAATCTTTTCTAAAAATTCATATATTATTACCCTGATTTTCAAAATACCAGAACCATTAATTCATTAAAATTTAAAAACAATCCAATGAAAACATCTTTATCTTCCAAGCAATCATTGCTTAAGTTCATGAAAATTACCATAACCCAATGTTTTTTGATTTGCCTTTGCTCGGTGATGGCATTGGCTCGTCCAGTGAAAGCTCAACAAATTTTGAACCGTGAAGTATCGGTAAAAATGTCGAATGTGAGTTTGAAAACGGTTTTGCAGGAAATTGAAAAGCAAACCAACGTCTATTTTGTGTACAGCAATAATGCTGTTCAGACCAACAAAATTGTTAGTTTACAAACAACAAACGAGCCATTGACAACGGTTTTGCCAAAATTATTATCGCCATATCAACTTCGTTATGAAGTTGTGGAGGAGCAAATTATTTTGAAGAAAATCAAGGAACAATCATCCGTTGTTTCGGATGAAAAAGAAGGTGTTTCGGTGATTGTGGAGGATAAAGTTTCGGGAAAAGTAACGGCCGATAAAGGTGAAGCCTTGCCCGGCGTGAGTGTTTTGGTAAAAGGAACTTCAAAAGGAACTGTAACCAATAATGAGGGTGAATTTAATATCGTTGCCAAAGAAGGTGATGTGTTGATTTTTTCGTTCGTAGGTTTTGAAAAGCAAGAGGTCAAAATCGCTTCGGGAAATCAAGCAATTGTGATTGTAATGAGAGAAGATATTTCTCAATTGGGAGAAGTTGTGGTGATTGGTTCTCGCTCAACGGTGGCTCGTACCAATGTGGAACGCCCTGTCCCTGTGGATGTTATCTCGGCAAAAGAATTGCAAACCACGGGTCAAACCGAATTGGGACAACAAGTTCAATTTATGTCGCCTTCGTTTAATTCAGCGAAAAATGGTATCAATGGAGTTGCCAATTATGCCGACCCAGCGTCATTAAAAGGACTTTCGCCCGACCAAATGTTGGTTTTAATTGACGGAAAACGTCGTCATCAATTTGCGGCTTTGAATAGTAATGTTACGGTTGGAAAAGGAACAGTAGTGACCGATATGAATTCAATTCCTTCCTTAGCTTTGGAAAGAATGGAGATTCTGCGTGATGGTGCAGCCGCACAATATGGTTCAGATGCGATTGCGGGGATTGCCAACATGGTTTTAAAGAAATCAGTCAATAATGGAACGGCTCTGATTCAGTACGGAAAAACCTCCAAAGGTGACGGCGGAGGCTATACTGTCGGCTTAAATTACGGTTTTTCATTAGGTAAAAAAGCCTCTTTAAACATGACAGGAAGTTATCAAGACGTTGCAGGAACTGACCGTTCAGACCCATACAATCCTCAACCTGCGGGTGCAGTTGGTGCATACACAGGGATTTATACGAACGTAGCCGCAACTGACCAAGCCTTGTTGAAATCAAGAGGATATTGGGGAGATGGTACGTACGGTTCATTCCGTCCAACTACTTATGGAAGCAACGCCATGAAATCGGGGCAGGTTTTTTATAACCTTGATGTGCCTTTGAGCCAAGAATGGTCGCTTTACTCTTTCGGTGGATTCTCGAATAAAGACGTTTTTGCCCAAGCATTTTTACGGACCGCTTTGCCAACGGGTGGAACAACTAATCCAGATTTATATCCCGATGGATACGTTCCACAATTGCCTGGCACATCGGTTGATGTATCTTATTTAGTAGGTTTTAAACGCAAAACTTCAACGGGCTGGAACTGGGATTTGAGTTCGGGATATGGGAAAAATTATCTTGACCAATTTGCTAAAAACAGCTCAAATGCTTCATTAGGAGCAGCTTCTCCCAAAGATTTTTATATTGGTAGAATTGGATTTGGACAAAGTTTATCGGAAATTAACGTTTCAAAAACTACGTTGGGATTATTTGGCACTAAGTCTTTTAACTTGGCTTTGGGGGCTCAATATCGGGTAGATAATTTTACATTAGCAGCGGGCGATGAGGCATCTTATCAAGTTGGCCCATTGGCAGCATCAAAAAACAAAACGCCAGGTTCGCAAGGACGTGTGGGAATTGACAAGGCAGATATTACCGACAAAAGCCGTTCAAATATTGGAATGTATGTGGACGTAGAAAGTGATATTACTAACAAATTATTGATTGCAGGTGCTTTGCGTTATGAAAATTACAGCGATTTTGGCGGCAATATTTCTGGGAAATTGGCAACTCGGTTGAAACTAACGGAAGATTTTGCCATCAGAGGTTCAATCAATAAAGGGTTTAGAGCGCCATTACTACAACAAATTGCGAATGCCGCTACCACTTCAACGGTTCAAAATGGGGTAATTAGAAGTACAAAACAATTACCTTCTGATGACCCTCGTTTGGCAAAAATTGGCATTGAAGACCCAAAAGCAGAAACCTCTTGGAACTATAATTTAGGGGTTACCGCAAAATTGGGGGCTAATTTTTTATTCACCGTTGATGCTTATCAAATTGATATTACCGACCGAATTATCGTTACTGAAAACCTTAATGTAAATAATATCACGGCTTTAAAAAATAGTTTTACTGGGTTTCAAGAAATCACTTTCTTTACTAATGCCATTAATACTGGCACAAAAGGGATTGACGTGGTGGCTTCTTATAAACAAGCAATTGGTGCAAAAAGTAAATTGACGGCAAGCATAGCTTTGACGGTAAATAAAACTGAAATTACGGGTGTAAAAGCAACCCCAGCGGCTTTACAGTTAGATACAAAAGCAACCGTTTTATTGATTGACACAGTTAGTAGAGCCTTAATTGAAACCAGTCAGCCACATTCAAAGGTATTGATTTCGGTGGGTTATCAGATTGGAAAATTGAGTTTGAATTTGCGTAGTTCTTATTTTGGAGAAGTTACGGCTTGGGAAAAATTGACAAAACCAGTTGCGGGAACGAGCAATTTGCACCAAAGCCAGACTTTTGGCGGTAAAAATTTATTCGATGCTTCGGTGGTTTATAGTTTAAATAAATATTTGACCATTACCTTGGGGGGAAATAATATTACGGACGTTTATCCAGATAAAGTTAACAGCAACTATTTATCATATTCAAACGGTCAAGTTCCCTATTCAAGAAACGTAAATCAATTCGGATTTAACGGTTCATATTATTACGGAAATTTGATGATTAAGTTTTAAGAGAATAATGGCACACGGATTAGACACGGATTCTTAATTAAGTATTTATACATCCGTGTCTAATCCGTTCAATCCGTATGCCATCAAAAAATTACCAAGTACAACTAAATTTATAAATCCAATTCATTGGCTAATCTCATGCTGCTTTTTGTCTGTTTGTTGTTGGGGATAATTCTTCAACGGTTAAAAGGCTTTCCGAAAGATGCTCATTTAGTGTTGAATTCGTTCATTATTTACGTCTGTTTGCCCGCTTTGACTTTACTTTATACCACAGAAATTCATTTCGAGCGTAGTCAAATATTACCAATTCTGATGCCTTATATTTTGTACGGATCTGCCTTTGTTTTCTTCAAAATAATATCCCCAATCCTTCAATTTGACCGTAGTACAACGGGAGCATTAACCCTCACGGCAGGAATTAGTAGTATTTCATTCGTTGGATTTCCGATTTTTGAATTATTATTTGATGAAAAAGGCTTGCAAATGGGCGTATTGATGAGCCAAGCAGGTTCGTTCGTAGTGTGTGGAACGTTAGGGATTTTTACGGCTTCCTATTATTCATCATCCGAAGTATCTGCTCAAAAAATTGTAAAGGATATTTTTCAATTTCCCCCATTTTTGGCTTTTTGCATGGCCGTTTTTCTGAATTTAGTAGATTTTCACTTTCCAGCTTGGAGTGTTGATATTTTACAAAAAATTGGTAGTCCATTCAGTATTTTAGCCTTAACTTCGATTGGTTTACAAATTAGCTTTAAAAAAGAGGATTTACAGATAAAACCACTCCTGTACGGTCTTTTTTATAAATTGTTGATTGCCCCAATGTTGATATTTATTTTGTATATCATTATCATTGG
>JBBAKY010000018.1:0-40389 GCA_040403295.1 Arcicella sp. | reverse complement strand
GTATTAGGGTCTATTGATAGAGTTTAGCGACTATTTTTGTAATTTATGGTAATAACTCATCATGGAAAAACACGCTCCCGATTCTTGCCCGAGATGTGGCGAAATATTCGTTTGTAAGGTCAATAATATCTTACAATGCGATTGTATGAAGGCCGTTCTGACTAAAGCTGAAACGGAGTACATTGCCAATATTACCCAATGGGAATATGATGGTAATTGTCTGTGCAATAAGTGTTTAGAGGAGTTGAAGAAAGAGATTTCAAAGTAAATAATTGACTTTTGGATTGAATTTTGCCATTCCCTTATTTGTTGATATATTTGTAAAAACATACATCATTATGACAAACAAAGAAAAATACGAAATGTGGCGAAATATAGCTGCTTCGATGGTGGAAGAAAAGAAAGCATTTTTAGATAGCAATGTTCAAAAAATGTTTAATGATGACCAAACAGTAAAAACAAATGATGTCAAGTCTAGAAAACTTAAATCCTTACGATTACAAGCAAGTTACCTTACGATTACAAGCAAGTTAATGATAAAGATTATAGATTTTTAAACACTGACGAAGTCGAGTATCAAGTTTATTTTTCTGACGGTTCTGGATATTTTGAACATCATGCTTTTGCTAACTGTGTAGAAATTTTTGGTTTTAGACCTTTATCAGATTCGTATTCAAATTATGATAAAAGAGTTGCCGAAACAGTTGTTTGTATTTTAACAAAATATTTGGTCAAAAACGAGTTTATTATTACGTTTGTGTGTGATGAAAAAGACAAAAGGCAGGCAAACCGAAGTCGTTTATTTAATTTACGGTTTAATAAATACAATGACGATAGTTTTGAAAAGATTGATTTAGTTTTCGAAGAACATACTTACGTTTCCGCAATTATTGCTAATAATAATCCATTTTACATAGATTTTAAACACAACTTTCCTAATTTAGGAGAGGAATATAAATAAAAAAAGGAAGATTCCGTTCAATGAGAATCTTCCTTTTCTGTTAATTACTGATTCATATATGATTTATACTCTCACCTGCACAGGCGTTGTTTTCTCTTTTGTCGCATTTCTTATCGCCACTTGTTGAGCCAATAATTCTGCTGCATTTCTGAAAATTTCCGCTACCATTCCTTCCGACATTACCGCTGGGCGACCGGCATCTCCCGCTTCACGAATGCCTTGAACAATGGGAATTTCTCCTAATAATTCCGTTTCGTATTTGATGGCTAAATTTTTGCCGCCATCTTTTCCAAAGATATAATACTTATTATCAGGTAATTCTTCGGGCGTGAAATATGCCATATTTTCAATTACTCCTAAAACAGGCACGTTAATCTGTGGCTGTCTGAAAAACATCAAACCTTTCGTAGCATCTGAAAGGGCTACTTTTTGTGGCGTTGTTACGATAACCGCCCCCGTTACTGGCACTAATTGTACCAAAGAAAGGTGAATATCTGACGTTCCTGGCGGTAAATCAATCAATAAATAATCTAATTCTCCCCAGTGTGTATCGCTAAAAAATTGACGTAAAGCCTGCGTTGCCATGGGACCTCTCCACGGCACAGGATTATCTTGAGGAGCCAGAAAACCCATCGAAATCATCTTAATTCCGTACTGCATGATGGGCTGAATCATATTTTTGCCATCCATTTGGCTAACCATTGGTTGCATATCCTCCGCACCAAACATTACAGGAATGGAAGGTCCTGAAATATCCGCATCAATAATTCCAACCTTTGCCCCCGATTGTTTTAAAGCCATGGCTAAATTGGCAGTAACGGTAGATTTTCCAACACCACCCTTGCCCGAAGCGATGGCAATGATATTTTTAACGTTTGGAAGTAAAGTTCCACCCATTCGTGAAGACGTAACGTTGGAACTCATATTGACAACAACGCTCAAATCTGCATCTACAAGCGTATGAATAGCCTCGGTACATTCCTTACGAATTCTTTCCTTTAAAGGACAAGCGGGAGTCGTTAAAACAACGGTGAAACTAACGCCACCCTCGCTCAACTCAATGTCCTTGATCATGTTAAGCGTTATCATATCTTGTTTCAAGTCTGGCTCTTGAACAGTTGATAATGCTTTGATAATATCTTCTTTTGTTATTTTTAAATCACTCATGGTTTTTTCATTTGGCAATCGGCTTTTTGCATTCAGCAAAAGTCAATAATTTTTCTGGTGCAAAGATACGGCTGAAATTTGTTTGAGGATAGTAAAATAAAAAGACAAGGATAAATCTTTCTCTATTTTTTCCTAATTTCGCAGCGTTAATTAACCTAAAATAACACGATGAATAATCCTAATCCCACCCGTTGGGGCATTCTTGCTTGCGGGAAAATAGCCGAAAAATTTGCCGATGATTTAGTCGCTCACGTACCCGATGGGGTCGTATATGCGGTAGCTTCACGAGATTTGATGAAAGCGCAAATTTTTGGGCAGAAATATGAGGCAACCAAAATCTTTAACAGTTATCAAGAATTGGTGGATTGTCCAGAAGTAGATGTGATTTATATCGCTTCGCCTCATGCCCTTCACTACGAACATACTTTATTGTGCTTGGAAGCTGGGAAGGCCGTTTTGTGCGAAAAAGCCTTTGCCATTAATACAACCATGGTGCAGGAAATGATTGCGAAATCGAAGGAGAAAAATCTATTTTTGATGGAAGCTATCTGGACGAGATTTCACCCTGCCATTGCTCAAACCTTGGAAATTATTCAGTCAGGACAAATTGGTGATATTGTTCATATCGTGGCAGATTTCGGTTTCAAGGCAGTTTATGACGAAGAGGCACGACTTTTTAATCCATCACTGACGGGCGGAGCTTTGTACGATATTGGTATTTATCCTCTTTTTATCAGCAAATTAATCTTAGGAAATCCCAAAGAAATGAAAGCCGTTGCCACTTTTGCTCCTACGGGCGTTGATAGCAATACTTCTTTATCTTTAAGTTACGAAAATGGTGCAACGGCTTCACTTTTTTCAACTTTAAATGCCCAAACGGATACGACTTGCACGATTTACGGTTCGAAAGGAAAAATATTGCTGCACGGACGTTTCCACGAAACCAAAGGCTTAACTTTGGAAATTGGAGGACAAGAAACTCAAACTTTTGAGACGGAAAGATTGGGGCATGGCTATTCGTACGAAGCGCAAGAAGTACAACGTTGTTTGAAATTAGGCAAAATAGAAAGTGATAAATTACCTTTGCAATTTAGCTTAGAATTAATGGAATTGCTTTGTGAAATTCGTCAGCAAATTGGCTTAGTTTATCCGCAGGAGGTGTAAGTAAGTAGCACAGACTTTAGTATATAAGTCAAAACTACAGACTAAAGTCTGTGCTACTTAATATTTCAAATATCACCACACCATCATCCTTAAAATGCCTTTCATTCACTTCAAAACTGCATTTTTTTAACATTTCGATTAATTCATCTTCTATAAAAAGTCGTTTTCCACAGCCTTCATGAATTTCGCCAGCGTATTTGGCAATTTCTTCTTCAATAAATATTCTACCGTTGGATTTTAAAATTTCGTGGATGTTGTGGAGGATAATTTCGGGGTTGTCAAACTCGTGTAAGCTATTGACAATTAATACTTTATCGAAGGTATTTTGGGGTAAATTCGTAGCAGATTGCGTACCGATGATGGGAATAAATTTACCCGTGTTTTTTTTGCCAACTAATTTTTCAAAATACGTTACACCCTCATTAATTTCTTCCTGATTGCAATTTTGAGCATCAATATCTTGTAAATAAAAAGTCAAACCTTCAACCTGCGAGGCAAACCAAATTTCCCAAACGCCACTACTCGCCCCGACGGAGGCAATTGTTTCTTTTGGTTGAAAATTGTAGATGGAGAGGGATTTTTGCATTTTTGATTTTATTGAATTAGGGAAAATTATAATTAAGGATAACGCCCTAATTCTATCAATAATCCTCTTAAAATTATCAAATCCACGTCGTTTATTTTGAGTAATTTAATAGTTGCTTTTCCTATTTTAGTTTCTGAATATATTTCTCCTTCAGTAGTCTCAAAATGTTCATGCCAATCATCAATTCGTGGATTGAATAAGCGAATTACGTCATTATAATTATCGACAAAAGTAACCATATCAGAGCCTTTGTGCTGATTGCAATGTGGGCAGGCATAAGCTAAGTTTTCAATTTCATTTCCTCCTCCATGCTTTTGAGCGACAATATGATCTATTTCAAAAGAAATAAACATATCGTCTTGATGAATCCTACAATATTCACAACGAAAATTAGCCCGCTCTGCAACTTCCCATCTTAGCTACTCATTTTTAGACATTTTTCTCATTGTGCCAATATCATTCTTGCTCTTGCTTTGGCAAGACTAATAAACAAATTTAGAGTCAAAAAACGCTCTAATTCAATGGATTCATCAGCGTTGATGATATCTTGTTTCTTTTTCAAAACAAGTTCTTCAACTCTATCCGACATTGCCTTAGATGCTTTCATATCCACAATTTGTTTTGGATTGAGCATTGCTATTGTTTGAGCAATATCTCCAAATGCTTCTGAAATCTGCATAATTTTGTTCGATTACTTTTTTCAAATATAAGGGATTATTGCGAAGTTGTAATTAGAATATACCCGTAAATTATTGTTTTCACTTTCATAATAGCTGTCTTCTGAGCACGGTGGCTGGTCAGGAGACGCAGCCAAGTGACGACGGGAGTTTTACCAGACAAGGAAAGTAAACTTAGATTTTAAACAGACCAAACTTTATCTTCATCCACAAAACCCCTAACCTTATTAAATAGGGTCTATATTCCCAATTAATATCGAATTTTTTATTTTTATGTGAAAGACATAGAGGCATTGCAATTTTGCAATGTAGCATAGGTGGATTGTTGATAATTTCTAATCTATAATCCTCTGAAAGTGAAGATTTTAGATAATATTGAATTTCAATAATTGTCATTTTTGTAGATGCTTCATAAATATATAGATTAATGTCGTACAAATCTTCATAAAGACTATGAAGGAAGGGCATTATTTCATTCAAATTTACGGGAGTTTTCTTGTCATTTTCTATTTTTCTGTCCAATCGTTGTTTGTTAAAATCATCGGAATTGTCTTTTATTTCTTTGATGATAAATTTAACATTATTTGAGAATTTATTCCATGTTGAATCTTTTGCCATTTTTAGCAAGGTTTGTGAAGCACTTTGTATTTTACTTTCAAGATTGGTTGAAGCAGTCATTTTAAAAGGTAAATTTAAAAAATGGAGAACATAGACAATAATCTACATCCTCCATTCAAAATTTCGACTCAAATAAAACTAATTCTTAGCCCCCTGCACCGCACTTCCTTGCGTAGCTTTTTGCTGTTGCATTGGATTAGGCTGCGCTGGGCGAGTTTGTTTAAATACTTGAAAACGAGTTGGTTGCTCTGGTTCACGTGGGAAAACATTAGTTTTTGTGTCAATATCTGCCGTCTCGAAAAATGGGTCTAATGTCCATTTTACAACCTTCTTATCCGTTGGAATTACCTTCTTGATTTCTTTATCATTTAAACGCCAAATCTCCGCTGGGATTCTTATTACTTCGTCCGTTCCGTCTTCAAAATTCATTTTCACAATCACTGGACTTACCAAACCTCCCGTATTTTTGATGTTCAATACGTAGAAATTTTTGTTTGAATCTACTAACTTCTTTTCGTCTTCTGCCAAGCCCGCCATTGTTTGGTCGAAACGCTTTTTGTCGGATTCGGAAGTCGCAAATTTATCATACGTGTTATAAAAATCTTTCATGTCTGGATTCTCTTCTACCACTGTTTTTGGAATATCCTTTTTATTACGGATATTGCTCATTGTCTGACGCTTAGCATCTGCTTCGGCTCTTGCTTTTTCGTTTTTGGCTATTGGCGTAGCGTTGTCAATTCCGAACCATTCTACGTTATCCAACGATAAATCCACAGGCTCAACCCCGTAGAACCAACCTTTCCAAAACCAGTCTAAATCCACGCCCGAAGCATCTTCCATGGTGCGGAAAAAATCTTGTGGTGTTGGGTGTTTGAAAGCCCAACGACGAGCATATTCCTTGAAAGCATGGTCAAATAATTCACGTCCCATCACGGTTTCACGAAGAGCTGTCAAAGCCGCCGCAGGTTTTGAGTACGCATTTGGTCCAAACGCCATAATGTTATCTGAACTTGACATAATGGGCATTTGTTGGGTTTTATCCGTACTCATATAACCCACAATTGCTTGTGGTGTACCACGAGTATCAAAATCTCTATCCCACTCTTTTTCAGCAAGTTCCTCACAAAAAGTATTCAAACCTTCATCCATCCAAGACCATTGTCTTTCGTCTGAATTAATAATCATTGGGAAGAAATTATGTCCAACTTCGTGGATAACTACACCAATCAAGAAATTTTTAGTACCTTCTGAATACGTTCCATCTTCTTCTGGTCTTGCTCCATTGAACGAAATCATCGGATATTCCATGCCACCCACAGGCCCATGAACCGACTGCGCTACTGGATACGGATACGCAATGGTGTGTTTTGAATACGAACGTAAAGTATGAGCTACTAACATAGTCGAATATTTACCCCAAAGTGGCATCGCTTCTTTTGGAAATGCCGACATCGCCCACACTTTTTTACCTTCAACTTCCACTTGCATGGCATCCCACAGGAATTTACGAGAACCTGCAAAAGCAAAATCTCTGACGTTTTGAGCCGCAAAATTCCACGTTTTTTTACCTGTTGGCTTCGCTTTTTCAGAGGCCGTTGCTTCTTCTTGATTAACAATCATCACGGGGCGAGTGGCAGTTTTTGCACTTTCCATACGTTTCATTTGCGCCGCAGAAAGTACTTGAGAGGCATTTTGCAATTCACCCGTTCCCATAACCACAAAATCATTTGGTACTGTGATTGACACTTTATAATCCCCAAAAGGAACCGTAAATTCGCCCTGACCCAAAAACTGTTTGTGTTGCCAGCCGTTCACGTCATCATACACGCACATACGTGGAAACCACTGTGCAAGTTCGTATAAATAATTACCATCTTTCGGAAAAAATTCATAGCCACTTCTTGCCCGAGTAGCAAGAGCATCCACAATATTAAAACTCCAATCAACTGAAAATGAAAAGCTTGTACCCGTTTTCATGGGCGTTGGCAAATCAACTCGCATCATGGTTTCATTGATGGTAAATTTTAATGGATTGCCCATTTTATCTTTTACCGCCAAAATATTATAACCGTATTCTTTCGTGGCAAGTACACCCGCAGTATTTGCTAAACGACCAAAAGTTGTTCCTTTATCGTTCAATGAAGAAGTGGAAGTCAATTGAGCAATTCCGCCTTTTTTAAAATTATTTTGGTCTAATTGCACCCATAAATAACGCAATTCATCGGGCGAAGCATTTTTGTAGGTAATCATCTCCGAAGCCGTCATGGATTGGTTTTGGTCGTCTAATTCTGCCTTGATGTCATAGTCAGCACGGTTTTGCCAATAGTCTTTTCCAGGAGCGCCCGAAGCAGCACGGTAAGAATTTGGCGTTGGCAACATTGAACCTATTTGTTCAAAACGATTATTGCTATTGTACTGATTAGCAGCAGGTTGTTGCGCTAATAAGTTAAAGATTGAGGCTGTCAAAAGAACGAAGCCCAGCAGGAGGGTTTTACGAGTCATTGTTAAGTTGGTTGATGATGTTTAAAAATGTTGAGACCACGGATGACAGGAATTTAACAGATTTACACTAATTTTTTAAAATTTTATCCGTGTAAATCCTTCTAATCCCAACTCCGTTGCGGGTTCATCTGTGGTCTAATTTATTTACTCAAATTTACAAAAAAAAATGGCCAGTGCAAGCACCAGCCATTCATCCCAATCACCACAAAAGAGAATTATAATTTATGAACATCGCCATCAAAGATTGCGACTGTTAATCCCACAAAAATTAGCACCGTACAAGCGACTATTTTCCAGCAAAAGTTTAGAACATTTTTCATTTTATTTAATTTTAAAGTTTACCCCAATATTGAATCCTATTTTATTGGGTTTTACTAATAAGAAAGAATTATTATCACTTTGTTGATTTAATGAATAACTAAAAGTTGGTTCAATAAATAAGTAAGCATTGTCTCCAATTTGGCGGGTTACACCGTAAGCAAAATTGGCAAATCCATTAAACTGCTTTATGCCGTTCAATCTGTATGCTCCTTCCAAACCTACGTTCAAGTAATGCGTAAGGGCTTCCCCTTCTAAGAATATATATTGTACTTCAATTTTTGTGCCTAAGTAGTTTGCCGATTGTGAATAAGTCTTATTTAATTCAGCAAAACTTACATCAACACCTTTGTTATCAGATGGTTGTACAACTAAAGAGTCGGTTCTGATTTGGTAATTGATACTATGATTTGTCTTCGTAAAAGTTAGTCCGGTTCTAAGTTTAAACTTGTTTGAAAGCGTAAAAATTACCCCTGCTTGCGTATAAAATCCCAGTCTATCATCATCATTATTAACGGCAATGCTATGAACATAATTGGCATCGTTACCATTGGGCGTAATGGTATAATAATTTAACAGGGGCATCACACTTGCATACATTTCTAAGGGTTTCCTTTCCTTAAAATAATCATCTTTTTTAGTAGCAACGACAAACTTTAATCGAGGTGTTTTGAAATGATTTCTTAGCAAACTATATGACTTTGGATCTAAGATTACTAAGTAATTTTTATTCAATCCCGAAACTTGTTTTCCACCCGAGAATACGCTTGAGATATTTGAATTATTGCTGACATTCTCCGAAATTATTCCCAGTTTTTTATTAGAGTTGTTCGCAGAAAAAAGGTTTAACCTGCCATTACTATTATTTGAAAAATTATTTTTCTCCTTTGCTATTATTTCTTTTCCCTTTTCTAATGACGTATTTGCTTGTTCAGTGGTTGTATTAGGGTTTGAAAATAATGAAGTTTTTTTGGTTTTATTTTCCGCCGTTGTCTCTATCCACGCAAACGATTCTTTCAACCATGGCTTTTCAGTATATGCCTTTTCTTTTGATTTTACGTCTATATGATTAGCCGTATTTTTTGTCAAATCATTAACAGTTAAATCTTTATCTTCATTATTTTGTATAGGTTGTACCTTGTCGGTTGTAAGTGGAGACACTGACAACTTTATAGTTTCAATAGTCTTTTCGAGCAATGCTGGTTTATCAATGCTTTTGGTTGTCTGTGAAGACACAGACAACAACGGAGGTAACTCAATAATGTTTATATGATTTCCTGATTTTATATTCTTAGTTGTATTTTTCATTAAATAATTAGTAGTCAAGTATTTAGTGTCTAAATTTTGTGTAGGATTTGGTTCTGTCAGACGATAGTCAGACGACATTCTTTTCTTTATTTGATTAACTTCTGACTTGGCAATCTTCTCCGGCTTACTATCGTCTGACTTCGTCACAACGTCATCAGAATATTTTTCACGATATGTCCATAAACCTACCAATAGTAATAACATCATTACCACAGAGGTTTGCCAATAAGGGAATTTCCTCATGGGATTCACGGGGAGTTGAGGCTTTATTCTTTGCCAAAGTTGAGTGTCGGGTTCAGATTCAAAATCAGCGAATCTATCTCTGAACACGTTCTCTAAAGGGTCACTTTCGTTGTTATGTGCGTTCATAGCTGATAATTCCCAAGGGTTTTAATTGCTTTCTAAGCAGTTCTTTCGCCCGTGAGAGTTGCGATTTTGACGTATTCTCACTGACTCCCAACATTTTACCGATTTCTGAGTGACTATAACCGTCAATTACATAGAGGTTAAAAACCATTCGGTATCCGTCGGGCAATTGGTTAATCAATGTTAGCAATTCTTCGTTTGAAAAGCTTGCCAACAAATTGGGGTAATCATCGTTGCTGTGTAAAATGTCTTCATAATCGGTATTTTGTTGAAATTTCAGATTTGCGTGATAATAATTGATGGCAGTATTGACAACGGTTTTGCGTACCCAAGCACCCACCGCACCCGCTTTTTCGAGGGATTTGATGTTGTTGAAAATTTTGACAAATGCTTCTTGATAAACGTCTTCGGCTTCGTCGGGCGTGCGGGTATAGCGACGGCAAACACCCATCATCTTGCCTTTATAGAGATTATAAAAGGTAGTCTGGGCTTTACGGTCGTTATTTTGGCAGGCTCTAACTAATTCCTGTTCGTTAATCATTTGTTGGGGGTGAGGTACTTTTATTTTTTTATTCTAATCGTAAAATTTGCTTTCAAAGTATCTCCATTGGCAGTAGTAACGATGAATTTAAATTGGTCATTTCGTTCTTTTAAATCTGTGGGAGATTTCAGTTTATATAATATTTTTTTACCATCAATTCGTAAGATTCCGAAGGTTGGTTGCGCTTCAAAATTGGCACCCTTTATTTCAACGCAAGATGCAACGAATAAACTATACGGAATTTCGATTTCATTTTCTTTTGTTTGAGTTACCGATAATTCCATTTCGCCATTTTTAATCTCCGCTTTACAGTTTGGTATTTCACGAATATAAATCTCAACTAACATTCGCAATGGATTCTTGCCATTTTTATCCAAAATACTGTATTCTAAACCATCAAAGGCGGGCTTATTGGCAGTTTGTGTATATTCAATTTCGTAATTTTTGTTAACAATTGCCGTTCCAAAACGTGGTTGAACGGTAATATTCAAACTCTTTTTATTGTAATTATCACAAATTCTGTCATTGTCTAATACCTTGATTATCTGCGTATTAATAGTATTTTTGTACATAATTAGTAAGTCGGGCACCAATATTGTTTTGCATATATTTCCTTGAATATCCACTCGCACACCCGCAATCATACACACGGGCGTTGTGCCACCCGTACATACACGGTACAGAAAATAATCATCCGTTTCTGAGCCAATTTTTGGGGTATATTTTATGCGATTATTTTCAACGATTGCCAGTCCCAACACTGGTTTTTCGACCACTTCCAGCGTTGTAGAATCCAGAATTGAACTACAAAAACGGTCGTTTTTTAGTACATTTAGTATCGTTGGTGTATTAATTTTTACAGGAAAGAAATCAGGAATTACGCCAGCATTACAAGGCGTTTTCGAGAAATCAGAAGTAATAATAATTTTGAGGGTATCTCTTTTATCTTTGTTGGAATCGGTATTGAGCGCCTTGTAAATTAGGATTTCGGTGGCTTCAGCTTTGGTAGAATCGGCTTTATAAACCAATAATCCATTTTTATTGAAATACATAAGCCCAAATTTAGGGGTAGATTCAACTTTCAGAGACGAAAACCCTTGGACTTTGTTCAGTAAATTTTTAGTATCAAAAGCGACAAAGTTGTTGGATTGGGTATAGAGAATGGTAGTACTATTCAATGGGGTCTCCACCACGGGAGGTTTTGGATCAGGGACTTGTTTAATTTCATCACAAGCCCACAATGAAAACATCAACGTGTTTATTATCAGTATTTTATAAAAAAATTTCATAATAATGAAAGGAGGAAAAGAGAAGGGGAGTGAGGGAGAAAGGAGAATAGGAAGAAATTAAAAGAAGCAAATTTTCTCTAACCATTCCTCCCTTTCTCTTGTTTCCCTTCCTCCTCTGATTTATCCTCGTTTAGCCAATAAAAACTTACCATCTTTATCAAACAATACTTGATATTTGTCGGTGCCAACGGTGATATTTACGTAATAGGTTTCTGCCACCCCATCTTTCAACGTAATATTACCTTTAATCAATATCCAACCAGCATACGTTTTGGTTAAATAATCTTTGATAACTTGTGGTATATCATTGGCAATCAATTCTTTAACTTCAATTTTTGGCAATTGAATGATAGGCGTTTCGGTGGCTTTTACAAATTTTCCATCCTTATCAAAAGTTAAACGGGTTAATTTCTTATCTTTTGAAATGATAATTGTGTAAGAATCCGTAATTGCACTTTTAGTGATAATTGCTCCTTTTTCAAATTTCCAATCAGCGTAATTAGTGGTCAAATAATCTTGAATAACTGTAGGAAAATCAGTCAATTTCAACTCCTTAATTTCGGGTTTTTTATTGGGGTCAAATGATTCTGTTTTAACTAATTTACCGTCATTGTCATACGTGAATTCGTAGAGAATTCCGTCTTTTTTTGCGGTAACAAAATACGTTTTTTGCGTATTGTCTGAATTAACTTTAATGACCGCTCCCACAAATTCATAACCCGTTAGTTGGCTTTGAATATTGGCAGGTAAATCTGCCAGTTTAGCGGTAAAAACCTTATTTTTATTCCCGCCAACCTTATTTTTAGGTTCGATAAAAGTGGCAGTTGCTACATTATTTTCATCAAAAATAATCGTAATTCTTTGGTCGTTAAATCCAATCATAACCTTCGTAGAAACTTTGCCTAAAGCATCTTTTCCAACGGCTACTTTTTCGAGTTTGTAGCCTGCATAAGTAGTTTGAAGATAGGTTTTTATCGCACTTGGAAGGCTTGTACTATCCGCAGATTTATAATCACTCAGAATTTGACCCGAAGCTGAAATGCAACCCTCGTGTGACACACCATTCACACTAAAATCAACACCAAAAATTTTCTTATCGTCGATGGTTGAAATAGAAAGATTGGTGGCTGACGGATATGCTGTTTTAATTGAAGTCGAAATTCTGGCTGCCGTTGTATTATCCAGGGTTGAAGGCTGTGATTGAATGGCAGGGTCTATCTTTTCTGTACAAGCATTCAATAAACCTAAACTGGTTATTGAAAGTATTAAAAGAAGCTTTTTCATGTTTTGTAATTTTTTAAAAGAGTTGGTAAATTTTGTAGCTACAAAAACAAGACAAGAACAAAACAGGAAAGGGTTGCATGGGGAGATTTATTTTTTGACTTATACCAATAATTTAACGTAGGCTGGGTTCAAAACCCAGCCTACGTTCTCGTTTGATACCACCAAAACCCAAGCAAACTGACTAATCCCAGTACTACTAAATAAAGCCAATTATTAGGCAAAGAAACCGCTTCAGCGTCGCCCACGAGCACAGCTGCTGCCCAAAAAGTAGGCAATTGTTTTTCGCCCGATTGACTTTGAAGGAACTCGATTTTTGCTTTTTGTAGAGAAATATCTTTTGGATAACCTTGGGCTAAATATCTGTAAAACAGCTCATTAAGCGTATAAGTTGATTGGTTTTCTACACTCCAAAGCGTGGTTAAAGTAGCAGGAATTCCCAGCGATGCAAAACCTCTGGAAAGGCTCAAAATTCCTTCTCCTTTGGCGTTTTTACCCACGGCCGTTTTACAAGCTGAAAGTACCAAAAGTTGCGTTTTGAAACGTTCTAAAGCATTTAATTCGGATAATTTCAAGACCGAATCCGCAAAATAAATCATCGGTTCTTGGTCGGTGCTATCGGCTTGAGCGTGGGTGTATAAGTGGACGATTTTGTAATCTTTGGCATTACTCAAAAAAGCACTCTTTGTGGCTTCTTTTACGGAAAAATTTTTCCCAAAAATAAAGTTTGAGGCTACTTCCGAGAGTGAAATATCCGAACCCAATAAACTGGTTTGATTCAAATTTTTACTATAATTTACGGGCGACATTCCCATAAATTTATGGCTAAAGGAAAATGATTTTTCACCTAAGTTTTTAAGTAAAAATTGTACGGAGTAAGTATAAGAAATGGCATAATCATTCAGTAAATATTCCGCTCGTTTAGATGATTTGCTCAAGGCCTCGAAGGGAAGAAAATAGCCATCTTGGGTAATGATCAATCGCCCTTTTTGTACGTTCAAATACCGAAATGTTTGTTGGTAAATTTGATTACTTATCGCTAAAAAATCTTGAAAATTTTGATTAATTTTCTGATTATCAGTACAATAAGCCAAAAATTGTTTCGCATTTTTGGAATAATCAAGCAAAGGAATTTTCTGTAAATCAGTTTTTTTGGATGAGATAATAAGGGCATAAATGGCATCATCGCCCATGAAATACTCCAACACAGTTTGGTCTTTGGCGAGATATTTTTTAACCTTATCCAACGACACCATGGTTGTATCATATTTATACTTGAAATAAGTAGGATTTTTGGTTTCTAAGGTCTTGACAAATTGGTCTTTTTTTTCTTGCTGTTCCAATAATTGTGCTTGTAGAGAAGCATAATTTTTTGAATTTTCAGGCTCCGAAGTAATTTTTTTATTGAGTTCTTTGATACTCTGTTGAAAGCCTTTTTCTTGGGCTAAATCAAGGGCAGAAAGTTGTTGATTAGCACTCAAGCTATTCAATTGGTCATTCAGTAAAACAGCTTTACTTTTCTCGAAAAAATAGAAGGCTTTTTCATAATCTTTCAATAAAAAGCAAGTCTCGATGGCTTGGATATACAGGTGGTGCGTTTTATTTCGCCAATACAATTTTGATTGCGTTCCCGTATGCTCAAAACGCATCATATCAATGAGTTTATCGGCAGTTACATAGGTGTTAAGCGCAATTTTGAGGTCTTCCTTTTGTTTGGTGGTTTGGTAGTATTCGAGCCAAGTATCGGCTTTGTCTTTGAGGGTAGTTAGATAGTATGTTTTAAAATCAGCAATTATTAAACTCGTTGCCGTTGGATTATCGAAAGAATTTTTTGATTTAAATCCAATTGGAGCAACTGAAAGAGCTTTTTGATAATATTCAAAGGCTTTTGGATAGTCTTTTTTCATCCAGTAGGCGGCGGCGATATTATCTAAAATAAGCACTTTCATATAGGGGCGTTTCATTAATTGTAAGGCATTTTGGTAATTTCTTAAAGAATTATCATACTCTTGTAAGTTGTATTGACTAAAGCCGATGGCAATAAAATTGGTTGAGTAAGCATCATCATTTGGATGAACTCGATAAATTTCTTGGGCTTTTGCATAATATTTAATGGCTTCTTGATATTTTTTATCCGAAAGAAAAAATTCGGCAAAACACGAATACGTATACGGTAATTGGTCAATTTGCTGTGTTTTATTAATTAGTAAAGCTCTCTCTAAATCATTTTTTGCTTCTTCTTTTTTGCCCGTAATTGTGAATGCTTTTGCTCGTTCAAGCAAGCATTTTGATAGAGAAGTTTCATCGGAATTTTTTTGAGCTATATTAACGCCAATATTAGCTTGAATAATAGCTTGCTCAAAATCTCCTTTTTTAATAAAAATATTTGTTTTTCGGGAATAGATTTGAGAAAATAGTTTCGCTTTTTCGGGATGTTTTTTAATTAAAATAATGCAATAATCATACGCTTCAAGGGCTTTTTGATAATTACCTTGCCCATCCAAAATTTTAGCCAATAAGTAATAATTATCCACAATATCAGCGTTAATAATATTGTTTTGATGGGAAGAATTTAAATTAATTGCTTCTTGAATAAGGGTATTTGCATTGATATAATCTTGTTGAGAAACATAATTCTCAGCTATTTTTTGAAGAACAAATACATAGGTAGAATCATCAATTTTACATCCACGGCAAATATTTCTTATCTTGATAAGTTCAAGCTGATTATTAGATTTTTTTAGAATTGACCGTAGCGAAACCCAAACCCCCTTAGCAGTTGGACAATCTGCCAGGGAAGAAAAATAGGTAAAAAACAGGAAAGGAATCAGTAAGTATAATTTTTTCATCGTATCTTAAATTGAGGCAAAAATATTGTAATTGCCTCAATTTAAGACATTTATAGGAAGGAAAAAAGAAGTTTCGGAAAATTACTAATAATTACTTAAATCGCTAATTGCGGGAATCGAACTTTTATATTCACTTTTTGAAAACCCTCCTGGATGTGCTAATAAATATTCAATTACATTCGCCGTTACGTATGGAGCAGCATAAGAAGTACCTCTCTGAAAACTCATGGTTGAACCCCCAAAAGCATCAGGAATTCCGTGTTGACAATCTGAATTGGCTCTCACAACAAAATCAATCTTTTTACCTGAAAGTGACCAATTCTGACAAATTGAAATCGAATCCGAACTTGAAGACTTATAATTAGGAACTATTTTTTTACTGGTAACGCTCAATACATGGCTACCTAATTCAGAGTGATCGGCATAACATGCTGGAAAATAAGGATGTAAATCAATATTTTCGTGCTTATTTCCTGCCGAACACACCACTATCATATTTGCCGCTTTTGCACGTCTCAAAACTTCATCAAAAGCGGGAGTTGATTCTTTTAGTGAAGCACCCCAACTTGCATTTACAACTTTCATATCATGTTTAATGGCATATAGAATTGCACACAAATTATCATAAAGATTCCCTACTTTATTCTGGTCAAATGTTTTCAAAGCTACAATTCGCACTTTCTCGGAAGTAGTATTTTTAACAATAATACGAGCTATATTGGTACCGTGTTTATATTTTACCGAATCAATCACTTCCTTACTATTCTTCATAAAATTATAATTTAATGACGATTCAATTTTTGGTGTAATCATCACTTCATTATTGGCTCCAGAACTTTGATAAGTACGCTTTTGAATAACACCAAAATCTATCCCCGAATCAATAATCCCAACGATAAACGAACCATTTTTTCCATCACCACTTTGGGGTTCTTTTTGTGGGAGTTTAAGGAATTGATCTTGTTTCCAATTTGCTTTGCCAAATATGTTACCATTATTTTCAGCATCTCCATCAACAGCAGCCCCCGTACCTGTTCCTACAATTGGACTATCAGGATTCAAGATTGTATTAACTAAATGTAAATCTGGACCTGATAATAAGATTAAATTATCATCACAATTACAGGTTTTATTAGCATCTCGAACCACATTTATAGCATCGGCTACTTTGAAAACATCAAAAATTCTGCTAAATAAATTCTTTTTGCTTTCTTGTTGACCTTCACGATTTTTAAAAGTATTACCTGTTTTAGACAACAATTGTTCGAGGCTTCTATCACCAGAGAGAATGCGCCACTTCCAGTAGTTTTCCAACTCTTTTTCTACTTTTTTAATAGCATCTGCTTGACGAAACTTTGCGGTATCTTCGCCCACCAAAAGTACAAGTCTTCGGTCTCTTAAAACGTATCCTGTCCCTGTTACATACACATAAGAGGCATAAACTGAATTATTTTTGATGGTGGAATCTAAGGGTGTCGATACTACTGGGTTTTTATCTTCCTCACCAATTATTTGTGGCCTTGAACCCAACGAAAAATAAAAGAAAAGTGAAAATAATACCAGCAGGATTAAAATAAGTATCAGTAGTCGTCTCATAATAGTTCATTTAAAGGGTTTAATTTGATAAAACTGTTTGTGGATTTAGTCGAAAAAAATGAAATATGGTAAACATATTCTAAGATATGATTTTATCTACCGTAGCAATAAAGTATTGGCTATTACTTATTTAACGGTTAAAACTTATTGATACGTTTACTGTGTCGTCAATCAAACAAAAGCGGGTTTACAAACTTTCAAAAAATATAAAAATTTGACTTTTTTTTTGCATTTCTGTTATTATTTACATCTTCTTTACACCGTATTAATTCATTCCGTACCTTTGCGGAAAATTAAAACTGGTCAAAACCCCAGAATTTAATCAAAAAGAGCTTAACCGCTCACCGAACGAAAAACAATAGCATAATTTCACAAATGGAAAAAATTAAAGTTGCCAACCCCGTCGTCGAACTTGATGGCGATGAAATGACTCGAATTATCTGGAAATTTATTAAGGATAAGTTAATTGTTCCATATTTGGACGTAGATATCAAATACTACGATTTAGGAATGGAATACCGTGACGAAACCAACGACCAAGTAACGATTGATGCTGCAGAAGCAATCAAAAAGTACGGTGTAGGTATCAAATGTGCCACTATCACACCAGATGAAGCTCGTGTAAAAGAGTTTAATTTGAAACAAATGTGGAAATCACCAAACGGAACAATTCGTAACATTTTGGACGGTACTGTTTTCCGTGAGCCAATCGTTTGTGCTAACGTTCCAAGATTAGTACCCAACTGGACTGCCCCAATCATGATTGGTCGTCACGCTTTTGGAGATCAATACCGTGCAACTGATTTTGTGGTAAATGGCCCAGGAAAATTGACGATGAAGTTTGAAGGCGTGGATGGATCTGTACAAGAATTTGATGTTTATGACTTCAAATCGAGCGGTATCGCCATGGGAATGTATAACGTAGATGAATCAATCCGTGGATTTGCTCATTCATGTTTCAAAATGGCATTAAGCAAAGGATGGCCATTATATTTATCAACAAAAAACACCATCTTGAAAAAATACGATGGTCGTTTCAAAGATATTTTTGAAGAAATTTTCCAAGCAGATTACAAAGCAGAATACGATGCCAAAGGAATTGTTTACGAACATCGTTTGATTGACGATATGGTAGCTTCTGCCTTGAAATGGAACGGAAATTTTGTTTGGGCATGTAAAAACTACGACGGAGACGTTCAATCAGATACCGTTGCGCAAGGATTTGGTTCATTAGGTTTGATGACTTCAGTATTGATTACACCAGACGGAACGGTGATGGAAGCAGAAGCAGCTCACGGAACGGTTACACGTCATTATCGTGACCACCAAGCGGGAAAACCAACTTCAACTAATCCAATCGCTTCGATCTTCGCATGGACTCGTGGATTAGAATTCAGAGGTAAATTAGACGAAAATCAAGCCCTTATCGACTTCTGCCAAACTTTAGAAAGAGTTTGTGTTGAGACAGTAGAATCAGGAAAAATGACGAAAGATTTAGCCATTTGTATTCATGGAAATAAAGTTACTTTGGGTGAGCATTACCTAAACACACAAGATTTTTTGGATGCAATTGATGAGAATTTGAAAGCAGCTTTGGCGTAATTTATTTACGAGTTAGTAATTTGTGATTTAGTGAATTACTACGAAAATATAAAACCCCATGAGATTTTAGAATCTTGTGGGGTTTTTGTTTATTAAATTACGATAACTCAAAATGTGTTTTTTATCTCAATTCAAAAACAAACCTCACGTATATTTGTTAAACATTTATCCATAATAAGGAATTTAAAAATACATGAAAGTAATAGTTATCGGTTCAGGATTTTCGGGTTTGGCGGCGGCTACGAGTTTGGCAGACAAAGGGCATGACGTTACCATTTTAGAGAAAAATAGTGTGGCAGGCGGACGTGCGAGGGTTTTTGAAGCAGAAGGTTTTACTTTCGATATGGGGCCGAGTTGGTACTGGATGCCCGATATTTTCGAAAACTACTTTGCCCAATTTGGTAAAAAAGTATCCGATTATTACGACTTAGTACGTCTTGACCCTTCTTACGCTGTTATTTTGGAAGGCAATGAAACGATTAATTTACCCGCAGGAGTCGAAAAATTAGGGGATTTATTTGAATCAATGGAAGTGGGAAGTCGGGCGAAATTCCAAGAATTTATGCGTCAGGCGGAATATAAATATGACGTAGGCATCAACAATTTTGTGTGGAAACCTTCGAGAAGCATTACCGAATTTTTGAGTTTGAAGTTACTTTACGACGTAACTCGATTGGACGTTTTTCAATCTTTTTCTTCCCATATTCGCAAGTTTTTTCAGGACGAAAAAATCTTGAAAATCATGGAGTTTCCTATCCTTTTTTTGGGTGCAACGCCCGAAAATACGCCTGCGATGTATAGCCTAATGAATTACGCTGAAATGCAAAATGGCACGTGGTATCCGATGGGTGGGATGCACCAAATTGTGAAAGGAATGGTGGCTTTGGCAGAAGAAAAAGGCGTAAAAATTTTACTGAATAAAAACGTAGAAAAGATTGATATTCAAGGAAATAAAGTTGATAAAGTTATAACCAATGATGGAGATTTTACGGCTGATATTATAGTAGCAAGTGCCGATTATCATCACGTGGAGGATAAGTTAGTAGGGGAGGAGTTTAGAAATTATGATGAAAAATATTGGGATAAACGAGTGATGGCTCCATCCTCTTTATTATTTTATTTGGGAGTTAACAAAAGAATACCGAAATTACTACATCACAACCTTTTCTTTGACGAAGACTTTAAAATCCACGCCCACGAGATTTACACTGAACCAAAGTGGCCATCAAAACCTTTATTTTATGCTTCTGCTCCTTCAAAAACTGACAATAGTATTGCTCCCGAAGGATGTGAGAATTTATTTTTATTAATTCCCGTAGCCCCTGATTTAGAAGATACCGACGAAATCCGTGAGAAATATTATCATATGATTATGGAGCGTTTAGAAAAATATTGTGGTGTAAATATCAGAGATTCAATAGTTTATAAAAGAAGTTATGCTCATTCAGATTTCAAAAGTGATTATAACGCTTTTAAAGGAAATGCTTACGGATTAGCAAATACGCTGATGCAAACGGCTCTTTTGAAACCAACGTTGAAGAGCAAAAAAGTAAAAAACCTTTACTACACAGGACAATTAACCGTGCCAGGGCCTGGCGTTCCACCCTCACTGATTTCGGGATTGGTAGTTGCGGAGGAAGTTGAGAAAGAGAATAAATAATGTCGTAGGGGCGCATCGCATACGCCCTTTCGGAAGAACATACCAACGGGTGTATGCGATACGCCCCTACGATAAAGCAATGGATTTATATACAAAAACAACCCTCGAATGTAGTAAGGTCATTACCGAGCATTACAGTACCTCATTTACGCTGGGCATCAAGACCTTAGATAAACGCTTTCATTTGCCCATTTATGCAATTTATGGGTTTGTTCGCTATGCCGATGAAATTGTGGACACTTTTGAAGGATATGATAAAAAAACGCTTTTAAGTCGTTTTAAGTCAGATACTTATGTTGCTATTGAAGAAGGTGTGAGTTTGAATCCTGTATTACATTCTTTTCAATTAATTGTCAATAAATATAAAATTGACCATGAATTGATTGAGGCATTTTTGCACTCAATGGAAATGGATTTATATTACGCAGATTATAATCAAGAAGGTTACGAAGCCTATATTTATGGTTCGGCGGAGGTTGTGGGATTGATGTGTTTACGGGTTTTTTGTGAAGGAAATTTAGCCGAATACGATCGACTAAAAGCCGATGCAAAACGTTTGGGTTCTGCCTTTCAAAAGGTAAATTTTTTGAGAGATATTAAATCAGATTTTCAAGAAAGAGGACGTACTTATTTTCCCGATGTGGACTTTACTAACTTTACCTTGGAAGACAAAAAAGCGATTGAAAATGATATTCAAGCAGATTTTGATGCTGCCCTTCGTGGAATTTTAGAATTACCCAAAGGAGCAAAAGGAGGCGTTTATTTAGCTTACAAATACTATTTAAGATTGTTCGATAAAATCAAAAATTGTCCTGCCTCACGCATACAAAATGAGCGAATCAGAGTACCTGACTACCAAAAAATGACTTTATTGGCGAGTACATATTTTCAAATGAGACTTAATGTTTTGTAGATTCTTATAAAAATATTTTGATGATAAGAATCTACAAAAACTAAATTGCTGATGGCTATTTTAAAATTACCGTCAGTGGTTAAATAGTTTACTCAAATAACTCTCCATTTCCCCCAAACCCAACGCATTAAACGTCATATTGGCTAAAAGTCCACCCTTACGAGCCACTGCTACGCCATAGTGCATATCAAAATATCCTTCTTTTTCGTGGGCATCTGGATTGATAGAAAGCATTACATTTTTTTCTAAAGCGTACTGAATCCATCGCCAATCTAAGTCCAAACGATAAGGGCTTGCATTAATTTCTATCACTACGCCATTGGCAGCGCAGGCATCAATAACTTTCTGATAATCAATTGGATAGCCCGCACGAGACAATAAAATTCGACCCGTTGGATGCCCCAAAATGGTTGTATATGGATTTTCAATGGCCCCAATAATTCTGGACATTGCTTTTTCCTGATTCATCTTTAAATTTTGGTGAATTGATGCCACGATGTAATCAAAAGACTTCAACACATCATCGGCGTAATCCAAAGAACCATCGCCCAAAATATCCGATTCAATACCTTTCAAAATCTTAAAAGGTCGGTCGGTCATAGAGGCATATTTTTGATTGAGTGTATCAATTTCAGCGTGTTGTTCCCAAATTCTTTCCTCCGAAAGCCCTTTGGCATAAGAGGCCGTTTTTGAATGATCGGCGATTCCAAGATACTCAAAACCTAATTCCCGACAATAATCCGCCATTACTGCCAAAGTATGTTTGCCATCCGAATAAGTTGAGTGATTGTGTAAAATTCCTTTCAGTGAATCCCACGTAACTAATTCCTCAATTTGATGATTTTTAGACCATTCAAATTCAAAATTTCCTTCCCGCATTTCTGGAATAATATACGGCATATTTACACTCGCATAAATATCTTCTTCCGATTCAAAAACTTGTTTACTTAGTTGTTTATAAATTCCGTTAGTAGCCAAGTGTTTTTCGCCAGAAGAATAGATAAATACCTGATTTACAAATTGTTGTGGTGAACAAATCTGAATTTCTACGGGTATTTTTTTCTCTAAAAATTTTCCTCGCCAAGCAAAGGGAGAAGATCCTTTTTCATCTTGTTGAAGGTCAGGAAAGGCATTCAAAAACTGTTGAACTTCCCACGGTTTATGATGTCCAACCACTAACTGAATTGAATGGACAATTTCATTTTTACGACGAACATCTCCCACAATTTCCACTTGCTCAAACTGTTTTTCCAGCATATCAAGCAGAGTTTGGGCTAATTCTTCACCTTTTTCCATCCTCAATTTTCCAGTATTTGATTGTGCATAAAGGATTGATTCTTTGATCGTTGCTTGAATTTTATCGCCAAATCCTTTCAGTTTTGCCACTTCGCCATTTTCACAAGCCAAAAGTAATTCACGATTATCGGTAATGCCTAATTCTTGCCAAATAGCTCGTACTTTCTTTGGGCCAATGCCTTTTATTTGGAGCATTTCCAATAAACCTTCGGGTGTTTTTGCTAATAATTCCGTAAGTTCTTGACTTGTGCCAGTTCTACGGATTTCATCAATTTTACTCGCCACACTTTTTCCAACACTCGGCAAACCAGCGAGTTGTTCAACCGAAAGAACCATCAAATCAGCCGATTCTTTATCTAAGGCACGAGCCGCAAAGCTGAGATTTTTGATTTTAAACTCATTTTCATCGTGCAATTCAAGGAGTTTTACGGTTAATTCAAGGAGGGCAACAATTTCTTCGTTAGACATGGGATATTATATTGGATTAAAGAACAAATTTCTAAAAAAAAATACTTTTCCAATCTTTTTCAGTAAATTTAAACGATAAAAAAATAAAGATATGGAAGAAGTATTAGAACAGAAAAAAAATAAAGTCCATCAATTAATTAATACGATTGATGATGAAATGGAATTAGACTTTTTAGTAAATGCTTTTCAAAAATATGAAACTCAAAAGCATGGAAATATCTGGAATAGTTTAACAGAGGAGCAAAAACAGGGAGTTATAACGGCTGATATGGAGAGTGAAAATGAAGATAATTTAATAGATTTTGAAGATTTAAAGAAAATATGGCGTACAAAGTAAAAATTAATAAAAAGCCCTTCAAGATTTAGAAGATATTTCAACTTACATAAATGATACATTTGGAAATATTATTGCCAATGAGTTTAGGACTAAAATTTTAGATTCCATCTCTCTTCTTCAAGATTTTCCTCAAATTTGGAGTATTCAAAATAAAGAGCGAGGATATAGAGGGTTAGTCATTCATCGTTACACGACAATTATATATAAGTTTGTAAATCAGCAAGTTATAATTCTCAGGTTTTACGATAATTGACGAAAACCTTTATAATAATTAAATTAAATACGGATTGAACCTATAATACTTGAAGGTTCAATCCGTGTTCAATTTACACCTCAGCTACCACTTCTTGTTCTGCCAAAACCTCCGCTACTGGTTTGAAATTACCTTTTTTTAACAATTCATTCTCTGGAATGTAAGGACAAACTTCCAAAATAGTGGTGATGTTGATATCCGTAATTTGGTAATCATTCAAGTTCCCTAAGTTCTTGGTCAAAGCTTCAAAAGCATCTTTTGGGTTTTCAGCATTGATTAACATGATATGAGGAGTTTTCTTTTCCTTCTGCGTTTTTTCATCAAAACTGATGTACTGAACCTTTGCTTTATACCAAATTTCAGAACCATTTTCTTCAAAAAATACCTCACTCAGTTTCATTTTTGTCAGATTTGTCAATTGAAAATCAGGGGTATTGCTCGCCACAATTTCAAACATTCTCGCTTCTGCTTCGGTGTATGAAACGGCATCTACCAAATATGCCTCATTAATTGTTTTTAAAGAACCCGCTTCGTCTTCTTTCTGATATCGTATTTTTCCTAAATACCAAGTTGCCATTGTTTTCGATGCGACCGTCGCTTCGGTTCGCTTTTAGATGTTTATTGTTCGGGAATTATTAAATTTAATTAGGTTTCAAAATCGAAAATCGACTAAAATCTATATTTTTACAAAATTATCAATAATGATACTAAAATTATACATCGTGCATCCTTTTTTTATAAATTGCATTTACTAATCAAACAACTACAACATGGCAACGACTTCCCTTCATCAAAATCTTTCTCTTGAACAAACAGGCACTTCCACCAAGCGTCTTTTGTTAGGAATTCCTTTGCAAATTTATGCAGTAGCCATCTGTTCGGCACTCGTAATTATTGGCGTGCAATGGGACATTGCTTGGCACATGAGCATCGGGCGAGACGGCCTTTTTTCTGCTCCGCACAATGCCATTTATTTGGGAGCGGCTTTGGCGGGTATTATTTCGGGTTACCAAGTTTTAAAAACTTCCTTCTGGGGAACATCCCAAGAAAAAGGCAAAATGGTCAACTTCTGGGGCATATTTTATAGCTCTTTGGGAGGAATGTTCTGTATTTGGGGTGGTTTTGGGGCGGCAACTTCGGCTCCTTTTGATGATTGGTGGCACGCAACTTATGGTTTGGACGTAAAGATTTTCTCACCTCCTCATGCGGTTTTAGGTTTGGGTTTAATTGCGATTCAAATTGGGGCAATGATTTCGGTTTTAGCAGTCTTAAATCGTAAAGAAAAATTATCGTATTTGTCTGATTCACAGAATATTAGTCGAAATATAAGGCTTCGTAATATTTTCATGTTTACGGCAGGATTAGTTGTGTTGACGGTTGGAACTTTCCTCACAGAATTTATGGGACGATGGAATATGCACCGTGATTCGTTCTATGAAATCGGTTGTTTTGCTTTCCCGATGTTTATTATTGCCTTTGCCAGAGCCAGTAAAATTAAATGGGGAGCCACCATCATTACGGTAATTTATATGATTGCGATGATTTGCATTAATGTAACGCTCCGACAATTTCCTGCCGAGCCACTTTTAGCGCCCGTTGCTAATCATATCACATTCTTCCAAACAACGGCATTTCCTTTATTATTGGTTTTTCCAGCGATGATTATCGACATGCTTCGTGAAAAATTTACGAGCAAAAATGACTGGATTTTGGCAGTAATTTTGGGCTTAGGATTTTTCTTAACATTTATTGTTATCCAATATAATGCAGGAACATTTTTGAAAGAATCTCCTTTAGCCCGTAACTGGTTTTTTCAGTCTGATACTTTACCTTACAACAATCCTGCGAAAGCGGAATGGCGTTATAAATATACCGATGGACAAATCACAAAAGGATTTCAGAATTGGGCTATTGCTTGTTTAGTTGCCTCTTTTTTAGGGATTCTCTCAGCACGCATTGGCCTGCTTTGGGGCAATTGGATGAAGCGAGTGCAGCGTTGAAATAGTTTATAATTATCAATTAATAATAGTAGATAATCAACATTTAAGTGTCCGACAAGCGGATTCTTAAATGCTGATTACGACAAAACTATTAATTTTTCACTCTTCATTATTAATTAATCCTCCGCTCTTGAAAAATTTCATCCTAATATCATTCCTTTTTATTTCATTTTTCACCTGCGCACACGTGGGCAGTCCTGGTGTTGTGTATGAAGGGCAAGCGGGTAAATATACTTTGCAGGTGTACGTACAACCGCCCGATGTGATTCCTGGCACCGCCCAAGTAACCATTTATACCGATGGCAACGATATTGAACACATCCGAATCAAACCGATTTACTTTTGGTTTGGCGATGAAGGTTCACCCGTTTCGGAGGAAATTTTGCCCGTAGCTGGACAATATGGCAAATTTGAAGGCATTGTTTGGTTTATGATGTCCACCGCAGGCAGTGTAGAAGTGGAAGTTTCGGGCAAAAGAGGTACTGCAAAAATGATTGTTCCCGTAGCGGCAGTTTCTACGGCAAAGCGTTCGATGCCAGCGGGTTTGGGTTGGATTTTGGCCGCTTTAGGCGTGTTTTTGGTCGGCGTTCTCACCACTATTTTTGGCGCAAGTGTGAGCGATAGTTTGCAACCCATAGGTGAAAAAGCAACGCCTAAAACCATTCGCAAACGAGTGACAGGTTCGCTGGTGGGAGCGAGTTTTTGTGGACTGCTGTTGTTTATTGGTAATAATTGGTGGGGCGGACTTACGAAAGACTATCTCAATGATGTGTATAAACCTTACCGAGCCATCACAAAAGTGGTAAATGAAAATGGACAAGATGTATTGAAATTAACGATTGATAGTAACTCGGTATATAATCGTAAACTGAGCTATTTAATTCCTGACCACGGTAAACTGATGCACCTATTTTTGGTACGACAAGGCACAATGGATGCGTTTGCTCATCTTCATCCCGTGCGAAAAGATACGCTTAATTTTGAGGCAGTTTTACCCAATTTGCCCGCAGGGAAATATTTGTTATACGCCGATATTATGCGGTACATTGGCGGTTTTCAATACACCTTGACAGATACGGTTGAAATAAAAACTGCCGTTAACAATACCAAAATTCAAGACCCTGATGATACGTATGCCCTCACAACGGCTTTGAATGAAAAGAAAACGAATGTATTGGATGAAACTATTACCATTTGTGGAACGCCCGGTGTAAAAACCAAGCTCCATGATGGTTCAAGCATTGTTTGGGAGGCTGACCCTAAGAAATCCATGATGGCGGGACAGGTCTATGACTTAAACTTTTTAGTAGTTTCTCCGGATGGAAAAGAAGCAATTTTGCAACCCTATTTGGGCATGATGGGACACGCCGCCATCGTGAAAACGGACGGTTCAGTTTACATACACCTACACCCAACTGGTACGGTTTCGAGTACGTCCGTAGGGGTAATGCAAAAGCGAATTGCCGAGACTTCCGTGGAACCCTTTATTGCAACGCCAAAAGTTTTTAGGGACAGTGTTGACAAAGTTCTGACCAAAATCCAAACCATGCCCGAAGCGCAAAGAGACCAATTTCTGATGCCAAATATGAACCACAATACCAAAGAACACCACGGTGGCAGTGTAAAATTTCCCTACGTTTTTCCAACGGCTGGTAATTACAGAATTTGGCTACAAATTAAGCGAAATGGAAAGATTTTGACGGGGGTTTTTGATGCGGTGGTGATTTAGGATAAATATTAAATACATATCCCCCAATCAAAGACGGGAAAAACAGTTTCTTTTTATAAAATGAAGACAGGTAAATCTAAAAATCAAGCTAACCAATACGATAAAATATTTAAGGAAAACATAGAGGCTGTCATTCCCAGTTTGATGCAAAATATATTGGGTATCCATGCAGTTTTATCAGAAGAGCTACCCGATGATATTCAACATACAAAAGAAAGAAAACCAGATGTTTTAAAGAAAATAACTGATATTCAAGGAGATACGTTTGTTTTACAGATTGAATTTCAAGTTTCTGACGAGCCTGAGATGGTTTACAGAATGGCTGAATATAACGTTATGTTATTGAGACTTTACAAAATTCCTGTTCGTCAATTTGTAATTTTTCTTGGTAAAGGTAAACCCAAAATGACAACAGAATTGTTTAGTGGTGATTTAGCTTTCAAGTACCATTTACTATCAATCAAAACTATTGATTACAAAGTTTTTCTAAAATCTAATAAACCAGAAGAAATTGTTTTTGCTGTTTTGAGTAATTTTGGCTTAGAAAAACCAGAAAATGCCATTGGAACAATTATTCGTAAACTTGAAGAAACAACAAAGACAGAATTAACGTTAAAGAAATACTTACGTCAGTTGCGTATTTTAGCGGAATTGCGTAAATTAGATTATAAAATAGATGAAATCATGGAAAGTATAGCAAAATATGTAAATGAAGAAACTGATTATTTTGTCGTTAAGCCAAAGAAAAAAATCGTAGAAAACCTTCTCAGAGAAAGTAATTTATCATTAGATATTATTGCTAAAATGGTTGGTGTAACAATTGATTTTGTAATAACTATTCAACAAAAAATCAGTATAAAGTAATACGTATCCATTTTAAAAGATAGAAAAACCTCAAAAGCCAAGTCTCCTAAATGGAAAACCTTGGCTTCTTAATTTCCTCCCTCCCCAATTTACCGCCCAAACTAAAATCCTACCGCCCGTCCTTAAAATTCAATAAAATCTCCGTTTTAGCGTCTTCCCAGTCAAATAGCTTTTGTTATCCAATTATGACAACCACAGAACAAAATCGGGAAATTCAGGAAACTGTCCAAAGCGAACGAAAACGTTTGCTCGACTTTATTCGTCGCCGTGTGCCGTCTTCCGATGATGCCGATGATGTTCTGCAAGAGGTTTTCTACGAGTTAGTTGAAATGTATCGCCTTACCAAACCTGTTGAGCAAATGGTTTCGTGGTTATACATGGTGGCTCGGAATAAAATCAATGATTTGTATCGGGGCAAAAAAACGGTTACGCTTGATTATCAACAGTTTATCAACGATGAAGAAGAGAAAATTTCATTTTTTGATATGCTTCCCGATAATTCAAACGCTGACCCAATGATGCAAGAAATGATTTTGGAAGCCCTATCGCAAGCCCTCCAAGAACTTCCCGCCGACCAAAGATTAGTCTTTGAATTGCATGAGTTGGAAGAAAAAAGTTTCAAGGAAATTGCCGAAATCACGGGGGTAAATATGAATACGTTACTCTCAAAAAAACGGCAAGCGGTTCAGTATTTGCGAGAACGATTACGCTATTTATATCAAGAAGTTTTTAACTAAATAAACATTTACAACGATGAGAGCATTTAAAATTTTAAAAGTAATAGCCTTCGTACTGTTCTTCGTAACGGTGGGTGGATTGGTGGTCATGAATTTGTGGAATTGGTTAATTCCCGCCATTTTCGGACTGAAAGTCATTAGTTTTACGCAAGCATTAGGCTTATTAGTGTTGTCAAAAATTTTGTTCGGAGGTGGAGGTTGGGGAGGCAATCGGATGCACTTTTGGAAAAATAAAATGGCCGAACGCATGAAAAATATGTCGCCCGAAGACCGTGAACGCATGAAAGCAAAATGGGGTGTACATTGGCGAGCAATGGGCGAAGAAAAAGCCGAATAACCTTTTGTTGTGTTACAGATTATATTTATTCTGATAGCGATTTAGAAGATTTGATGGGTGTTTTACGGAAGTTGTTGTCTTGAACGACGACTTCCGTTGAGACTTAGATACGTCTAACTAAACCTGTCGCCATTGAAAGTTATGACTTTGGTAGTCGAAATAAGCCCTTTTATTCCCATTTCGATTGAGAAATACAAAATCTACGGCATAAACTTGGGTTTCAATTACCGCAAAATTTTCACGGGCAAAATCTAATAATTCATCATTAACCGATAGTTGATTTATCTCTACTAATTCGGGAGTATCTATAAAACTGCCCGGTTTTTGTATGGTTGTATAACACATTCTGCTTGATAATCTTGATTTTTCCCAAGCCAATTTCGCAACTGCATTGTTGCGGTGAACAACTGCTTTTGCATACATTCTCAATTGAACTTTCAATATTTTATCGTAAAACAACCAGCTTACGGAATTATTGACTTGTAATTGCTCAATTTTCATAGAGCGAATGTCAGTATTAAATGAAAGTGTTTTTGTGAAAACATCAATATTTCTAAGAATTACGGTTCTCTGTTCGGGAATATTACCATTGACTGTAGCGATAACTCCTTCATGAAAAGGCGTATTAGCAGAGTTGGAGGATTGGACTAACAGTTCCCAAATTTGTGCTTCAATATCTTTGAGATTGTTATTATGAAATATATTATTCATATTTTGAGTGTACAAGGATTGGAGTCAAGGAAAATAAAAAAATAACCTCGAAATTTAGTTTATTGTTCACGATGGATTTTACGAACGATGGTTAACGTAACTCACAAGCTCAGATTTCTGTTGAAAATCCACAAAATTGCCTGGCATGAAATTTTATCTATATTCATGAGTCGGATTTTCCGACTCATGAACATCACGCTCTAAATGGTAAAACAATGGAAAGTATTGAAAAAATACACATCGAAAACAAACCTACCATTGCCCAAAACATTGGCAGATTATTATTAGGCAGTTTTCTGACTTATACGGGTATTGGCCACATGACATTTTTGAGAAAAGAATTTTTGGCCCAAGTCCCACCGTGGTTACCGATTGCACCCGATACGGTAGTTTTATTGTCGGGCGTAGCTGAAATTGGCTTGGGTTTATCATTGCTTTTGGTTTCAAAACAGCGTAAGGAAGTTGGATGGGTAGCAGCGGCTTTTTTAGTGGCGGTTTTTCCAGGAAATATCGCACAATTGGTGGAACATCGAGATGCTTTTGGACTAAATTCAGATACTGCCCGTTGGCTTAGACTTCCGATGCAACCCGCTTTGATTGCCTTAGCTTTGTGGTCGACGGGAGCATGGCAATCTTGGAGAAAGAATAAATAATCGTTTTTAATAATTCATTGCAAGCCAAATTTTCCTAAACAAAATGGGAGAATTTGGCTTTTGTATTTGTAGTCATATTCGCTCAATTTCTGGGAAATTTATTGAATTAAAGTCTTTAAGTTGGGTGATTTAGAGGAGTATTTGTAAATTAGAGAAAAGAAAAATACTGTCAACATATTAAAACTTTAATAAAACGTACCAAAATGAAAAAAATGAAATTCTTATCCTTTTTGATGCTCATCGCAACCACTTCGTTTGCTCAATTGAATAATCCTCCCGCTTTAAGTGCCATTCGGACGGAGGACTTGAAAAAAGATTTATACGCCTTAGCGGATGCCCATTACAACGGTCGATCGGCGGGAACGTTGGATGAATTGAAAGCATCCATGTGGCTTGGCGAACAATACAGAGCCATCGGACTGAAACCTGCGGGCGATGATGGTACTTATTTTCAGTATTTTACCCTTTGGCGAAATCATCTCGCTGATAATTCAAGTATTCTGATAAATGACAAACTGCTGACCCTTTGGAAAGATGTTTCGGTTTCGCAAATGGCCAATATTAATCTAAATGCGCCGATTGTTTATTTAGGAAATGCTTTAGAAATTGATACCAATAAAATTGATGTGAAAGGAAAAGTTGTGGCGATTGAGGCTAATCCGAAGGGAATAAACATGAACGTTTCCTTGCCTACGTGGCGATACAGCCGTTCTATCTACGTAAAATATGGTTTACCGATGTTAAAAAAAGGAGCCATTGCCATCATTTTTGTTGCCGATGAAACCGCCGAAAAAGCGTGGGAAGACGCCAACGAAAATTTTGAAAGAGGCAATTATGACATCGACGGCGGTGTAAATGTGAGCGTAACCACCAAAGTGCCAGTTTTGTGGCTACACGCTTCGGCTAAGGAATCATTACAACAAAATAATGCTACGATAAAGGCAAATTTAATTATCTCGAAATACGCTTATCCTTCCGTGAATATTGTGGGCAAAATTGAGGGAACGGATGCAAAATTGAAGTCAGAATATCTACTGTACAGCGGACATACGGATGCCCACGGAATCAGAAATATGATTAAGAATGACTCCATTTATTACGGTGCCGATGATAATGGAAGCGTAGATGTGGCGATGCTTGCCAATGCGAGGGCTTTTGTGAAAAATCCCGCTAAGCGTTCGGTTTTGTTTGTCATTCACGGAGCGGAGGAGCGGGGATTGTTGGGTTCTCGGTATTATTCTTCGCATCCAACCGTGCCAATTAGCAATATTGTGGCAGTTTTGAATGGTGATATGATTGGTAGAAATAACGCTGACAGTGCGGCAGTTTTGGGTACTACGTCTCCGCACAGAAATTCACTCGATTTGGTAAAAATGACCTTGGATGCGAATCAAGAGGGACCAAAATTTAAGTTAGATACTGAGTGGGACAAAGTAACGCACGTTGAAGGTTGGTATTTTAGAAGTGACCATTTGCCCTACGCACGTTTGGGAATTCCATCGGTCATGTACACAACGCTGCTGCACGAAGATTATCATACGCCACAGGACAGTGCCGAAAATATTAATTATCCAAAATTGAAAAAAATGGCCGATTGGATGTACCGAACGGGTTGGAAAGTAGCAAATACTGAAAAACGTCCTGCTACAGATGCAGGATTCAAATTAGAAAGATAGATTCAATAAAACCCTTAAAAGCCAAGCTTAGCTATTTCACACAGCTAAACTTGGCTTTTTTTATGACGGAAGTCTCTCTACTGTTGACTCATGTGGATGCGCTTTAGAAAAATTATAACTAAATACTTTTCTATTTTTAAATCATTTAATTATGGAATGAATGATATTACCTCGCTTAGTCTTTTAAAACCTGTAATTTTTTTCATGCCACAATTTTCAGGTAAAACACCTTTCAATTTATAGTTTGATAATGATTATTTTACTACTCCAATAGAGCAAAATACCAATTTTATAAATCGGACTTGAATTGACGTTGAAATACGGATTAAACCACCTCTAAAATCTCTTCCTGTTTAACTTGCCCGCCTTGTACTTTCAAATTCCTCGACATATAACTATACACCGCAGGAATGATATAAAGCGTCAAAGTTGTGGCAAATAACATTCCGCCCACCACGGCAATTCCCATCGAAACACGACTTTGTGAACCAGCACCCAAAGCCAAAGCAATCGGTAAAATCCCCAACACGGTACAGAGCGAAGTCATTAAAATTGGTCTGAAACGGGCTACGGCTGCTTCTTTGGCGGCTTGCATTTTATTACTTCCCAATTCTTTTCGTTGATTGGCAAATTCCACAATTAAAATACCATTTTTTGTCACCAAGCCCACCAAAACGATAATCCCAATTTGGGAGAAAATATTTAGCGTTTGACTAAAATCCCAAAGCGAAAGCAAAGCACCCGCAACCGCTAAAGGAACGGTCAAAAGGATAATTAATGGATCCACAAAACTCTCAAATTGCGCTGCCAAAATCAAGTAAATTAATATCAAAGCCAACGCAAAAGCAAAAACTAAAGAAGAGGAAGAATCTTTAAATTCCTTCGACTGTCCATCGTAAGCAGTTGAAAATGAGTTGTCTAAAACTTCCTTGCCAATTTTGTCCATTTCGTCCAACGCTTCCCCCAAGGTAACACCTTTCGCTGCTTGTGCTTGGATGGTTGCGGCCACATAACGGTTATATCTGAATAATTGAGGGGGCGTACTTTCTTCGGTTATTTTTACTAAATTATCCAACTGAATCAACTCGCCACGGTTGCTTTTTACGTACAATGAACGTAAATCAGCCACATCATTTCTTTCTGGACGGTCGATTTGTCCAATAATTTGATACTGTTTTCCATTCATTAAGAAATAACCAAATCGTCGGCCTGAAAGCCCTAATTGAAGTGTTTGAGCGACATCTTGAATGGAAACACCCAAATTTTGTGCCTTTTCACGGTTAATTTCTAAACGTAATTCGGGTTTTGTGAATTTTAAATTTACATCCGCAATTTCAAATTTTGGTGATTCTCGAACCTTCGCCATAAACTCTGGAATTACTTTTTTGAGTTTATCAAAATTAACCGCTTGGATCACAAATTGAATCGGCAAACCTCCTCCACGTTGTCCCGTTTGAATCGTTGGTTCTTGCACCACAAACATTTTAGCACCCGTATATTTTTTTAATTTTGGTTGAATTTCATCCACAATTGCTTGTTGAGATCTGCGTGAGGTATCATTCAATACTACCCTGATTGCCCCCGTATTTGCGGCTCCGTTTCCGAAAGGCGGAGAAGTGATGGTGATTACCCCACGACGTTCTTTTTCGGATAATTCTGTTAACATCAACTTGCCAATTTCATCCGTAATGCCCAACATATATTCAAATGTTGCTCCTTCTGGACCCGTTGCTGTAATTCTAAAACCGCCCCTGTCTTCCATAGGCGCCAATTCTGAGGGAATGGCATCAAATTTAAACATTGCATATATAATTCCAATGAACGAAACCACCAAGACCCAAGCGAACCAACGAATGCGTAAAAATCCAGTCAATGAGTTCTCATAAGCACGAGTTAATCCTTGAAAAAACGGCTCGGTTACTCGATAAAACCACGGTTGGTGATGACCACCTCGCAAGATTTTTGAGCTTAACATCGGCGTTAAAGTCAGCGAAACGAAGGCGGAAATAATGACAGAACCAGCCACCACAATACCGAATTCACGGAATAATCGTCCCGTTATTCCTTGTAAGAAAATTACGGGCAAAAATACCGCTGCCAAGGTCACCGTTGTGGAAATAACGGCAAAATAAATCTCCTTTGACCCTTGCAAAGACGCATCCCAGGGCGACATTCCTTCTTCAATTTTGGCATAAATATTTTCTAAAACTACAATCGCATCATCAACCACGAGTCCAATCGAAAGGACAATGCCTAATAATGTCAGTACATTGATGGAAAAGCCCATAACGTACATAATGAAAAATACGCCAATTAAAGAAACAGGAATTGCCGTGAGTGGAATTAACGTTGAACGCCAATCTCTCAGAAATATGAAAATAATCAAAGCAACCAGTGCAATGGCGATAAAGATAGTTTCTTCCACTTCCGTGATGGAACGCCTTACGTATTGCGTATAATCCAAACCCAAAGTTATTTCAACATCATCAGGAATTGTACTTTGAATTTGTACTAATTTTTTCTTAATATCATTCACAATTTGAATCTGATTTGCCCCTGGTTGTGGAATTACTGCCACTGCGACCATCGGAACCATATCCCGTTTAAAGAACGTTTTTTCATTCTCGGGCGCTAATTCTGTATGACCTACATCGCTGAATTTCACCACTTTATCTCCTTCTTCTCGTAAAATTAAATTGTCAAAATCTTGCGGCGTTATCAAACGACCTTGCGTTCTAACGGTCAATTCTGTCATGGCTCCTTCAATACTTCCAGAGGGTAATTCTATATTTTGTTTATTCAACGCATTCACGATATCGGGAGCGGTCAAACGATAAGACGACAATTTTACGGGGTCAATTCTTAACCGCATGGCATACTTTTTCTCGCCCCAAATTTGTACGGAACTTACCCCCGTAACGGTTTGAAATTTCTCTTTGATATTACGAGTTACGATTTCATTCAAATCCAACAAATCACGTTTTTCTGATTTTACGTTAATAAAATAGATGGGATTTGAATCGGCATCGGCTTTTGCGACTACGGGTGGGTCAATGTCTTTCGGTAGATTCGCCAAAGAACGAGCCACACGATCACGAACATCGTTAGCGGCATCTTCGATATCAACGGCTAAATCAAATTCAACCGAAATGGTTGATCGCCCATCACGACTTGATGAAGTAAGGGTACGAATTCCCGCAATTCCGTTGATGGATTCCTCTAAAGGTTCAGTAATTTGCGACTCAATGATGTCGGCATTTGCTCCAGTGTAATTCGTCTGAACTGTCACTACGGGTGGGTCAACGCTCGGGAATTCCCTTATTCCCAGATAAGTATAACCAATTATCCCAAAAAGAATAATTAGAATCGACATCACTACCGCCAATACGGGGCGTTTGATGGAGGTTTCAGAAATGGATGCCATAGTTTAAATAATTATTAATAAAGGTATGATGGTTAGTTAAATTAGGTTGATATTTGGATAGGGTAGGAGCGTGGGAGAGAAATATTTTTGACGCAAATTACTTAACCATACGCTCAACAGCATTATTTATTCGTTCTGAACAAGAAGCTAAAGACCAGTTTTCTTTCACATTATCCTTCGCAAAATCAGCAATTTTTTTTCTTAATTCTTGGTTTTCAGTTAGTTGTAAAATGTATTGGGCAATTTCTTGAGGGTTTTGATTTACCAAAAAACCGTTTTTGCCGTGGATAATGGTTTCTCTTACACCACCTTCTGCCACCGCAATTACGGGTGTTCCGCAGGCATTTGCTTCGAGTGGGGCAAAGCCAAAAGGTTCAAGATTTGAAGAATATACCATACAAATAGCGCCACTCAACAATTCTACTAATTGCGTATCGGATACCATTTTCTTGACTTCCAGTACGACTTCCAAGGAACGAGCTAACTCAACCATTTCAATCCAATATTTATCGTCAACCATGTTACCAATCCACAATAATTTTGGACGGTTTCCTTTCAATGCTCCTACTGAACGAATCACTAATTCTGGATTTTTATGACTGTAAAAACCACCCAAGCCTACGACGTAAGCATTTGATTCTGATGTTTTTGTGGGTTTAAATAGTGTATTATCTACGCCTAAATAGCAAACTTCTGAAAGTAAACCGTAAGCTCTTTTACAGCTTTCCATCGAGAAATAAGAGTTTACTAAAACCTTATCGAATGCTTGGAAATTTTTACGTTCTTCTCGTACATAAACTCTGTATTTGTTGGTTCTCCAAGTGTTACTAAAAAAATATTCCCAAAATTTATACGTATTTTTATTACTTACTGCTACTGGAGCCTCCCATATTTGTTCAGGCATCGCCTCATATAAATACCGATTCGGTTCTCCTAAATACAATAATTTTGGAATCGTCACGAAATGACTAATAAAAGGAACGCCATAATAAATGCAACTATTTGCGAAGAGTACATCAAACCCTCCTTGATTTATTTCCAAAGCACATTCTTTGCAATGGCTTTCCATGGCTTTCATGTTGCCATCTTTTTCAAAGAAAATCGAAGCAAACCTTTCTCTTAGTGAAGAGTGATGCTCATTATATTTTAGCGGAATTTTATGCAATTTTACGCTCGAAGGTAAGTGCATAAACCCACCCGCATCTGGATCATCAGCCCAGATTTCGACGTGATGCCCTTTCTCCACTAATCCACAAATATGATACTGTAAAGCACGACTTCCTCCGCCACTATGCAAATTATGCCACACAGCTATTTTCATACGTTTATTTTTGAATTAACCTATTGATAATTTGTAATGGTGGTTGTGTATGATAAAAATAACGTTTTAAAATTAATGGCTTATTCGGGGACTCAAATGTCTAAATTTTTATCTTTTACTGTCTACTTAATCACCTCTCTTATATCGACTTCCCCATCGGGTTTTACTTGCATGATACCCGTCGTAATAAGTGTATCTCCCGCCGATAATCCCGATAGTACTTCAACATTTTTATCGCCACGAGTTCCTAATTGCACTTTTACTGACATTGCTTTACCATTCTTCACCAAGAATACTTTATTCCCTTTTTGTTCTGGGATAATGGCTTCCGTTGGAATCATAATCGCTGAACCTTTACTTTTTAACACTAATTCTACCCTTGCAAAAGAGCCTGGAATTAATTTATGCGTAGGATTTGGGGCAATGGCTCGAATTTGTAGGGTACGAGTATCAGGGTCAATTTTAGGGTCGATGGCATAAACAGTGCCAACAAAATTCTGTTCCGAATTTTCAACGGAAAAATCAATTTTGCTGCCAACCCGAACAATAGATGAATATTTTGCCGGAATGGCAAATTCTATTTTTGCAGGATTGGTATTGGTTAAAGTGGCTATTTTTGTGGTGGGAGAAATATAACTTCCTAAACTAACAAACCGAAACCCAATGATTCCATCGAAAGGAGCTTTGAGTGTCATTTTTTGAATTTGAGCCGATAAATCTTCCATATCCGCCGAAACTGTATTTACCGAATTTACGGCAATATCATATTCTCGCTGGCTAATGGCCTCTTTTTCAAGAAGTCTCTTTTGGCGAGCTTCATTATCTTCCGCTAATTTTTTATTGTACCCTAATTTTTTCAAACGTGCCTGCAAATCTTCGTCATTGATATGAAGCAACGTTGTTCCCTTTCTCACCAAATCCCCTTCTTTAATATTTAACGTCACAATCCTACCCGATATTTCACTTCTTATTTCTACTTCTTCATTCGGTAAAATTGTTCCATTTGAGTTCACCAAGTCATCAAGACGGATTGGCGTTACCACGGTAACAATCACGGATGTTTTACCACCTTTTGCTTTTGTGACTAATTCTTTATTCTCTTTTTCGTCTTTCGGTTTAAAAAATGCTTTTAATTTGGGGTAAAATATTCCCGCTACGATTAAAAGTATAATTAATACAGTTATAATATTTTTAGTGATTTTTGACATTGAATTATGGCATTAATGAAAATTTTCACCGAAAATACGCAATAATTTACGCTATTCAATGGTATAATTTACTTTTTAGAAACTACACATATTTTATTTTCATTTTACAAAATAGAATAATCACGTATTTTATCACCATTAATGTCTTATTAAGTTGATTTATAGACCGACACATTTTATTTTACCAGATTTATCCCAGTTTTAACGTCTTTTTCTTTTTGTCTTGTTACAAAAAGAAACCGAAGCGTCGGTCGCAAAAAAATCAAGAAATTCCGCAACCCGCCGGGCGTCGGTCGCTACGTTCAAACAGCGGAATTTCGAGTCGGACTGCGAAGTTTCCAAAAGTATCTTTCTAAAAATTAAGTTGAAAGATTATTATATTCTTCAATAATATTTTTTAATTTAGTTTTTAACTCATCATCACTATTTTCGTAAAATAATTCGTCAATTTTTTTTTCAGTTATACTATTATTTAATATTGTGGATTTAGCATTTTTAATTTTAGGATGATAGGTATTAACCATAATTTCATTGTAGTTCAATAATTCCTCATGTAATTTTTCGCCTGAACGCATTCCAACATATTGAATTTTTATCTTATTTCCTGAAAGTTCAATCATTTTATTGGCAATTTCTGTTATTTTTATAGGTTTACCCATATCAAATACGAAGACTTCACCTCCCATGCCCATTGTTGCTGATTCCAATACAAACTGACCTGCCTCTGGAATTGTTATGAAATATCGGGTAATCTCTGGGTCTGTAATTGTGACAGGACCTCCTGCTTCTATTTGCTTTCTAAATAGTGGGATGACTGAACCATTTGATTCTACCACATTTCCAAAACGTGTTATGATAAATTTTGTCTTGTTTCCTGATTTGTCATTTTTAGTTTGTAGATACATTTCCGCCATCTTTTTTGTTATACCCATTACACTGCTTGGATTAACGGCTTTATCGGTAGAAATCATTATAAATTTGGATACCCTATATTTAATTGACAATTTCGCTAATATCCGAGTACCGCCAATATTAACTTTTACAGCTTCATAAGGATTATCTTCCATCAATGGAACGTGCTTATAGGCGGCTGCGTGAAAAACAGTTTCTGGTTGTGATTGTCTAAAAACACTACTCATTCTTATTTCATCCGTTATATTACCAATAATAATTTTGACAATTGTAGCCTTAGAAATCTGGTTTTGAATCTCAAATGATAAATCATAAAGACCAGATTCTGATTGATCAATTAGAATGATTTCACTCGGTTCATATTTTAATACTTGTTTAACGATTTCACTTCCAATTGAGCCTGCAGCACCTGTAACTAATATAGTTTTCCCTTTTATTTCATGGATAGTTAATGGATTTTGAATGTTTGTGATACTTCTTCCTAATAAGGTTTCAATATTTATATTCATATTTTTTGACTTGTGGTGACGTACTCTGTAGAATGGGATTAATGTTACAAATTTTTAATGCAGTATTGATTTATGTGTATCCGATATTTTTGTCAATTTTACTTTTATGGCTACATACAAAATAGTTAGTATCATTATCATTAAGATTCCTATTTTCAATTGAAATACAGGGCTTTGTGCTAAATTTAATATTAAAACTATACAAATCACAAGTTGAATAATCATGTATGTCATCGATATAATTAAATGATTAACTTTTAGTCTGTCGGCAATAATTTGGAATAAATGGTTACGATGAGGCTCAAAAATATTCTCTCTCAATATGACTCTATGAAGTATTGTTAAACTACTATCAATACCATATACCGCTAAGAAAAGTATATATGTTGGGTTATGATCTTTCAAAATCAATTTCATCAGTAAAAATGAAATTATGAATCCAATCGAAATACTGCCTATATCTCCGGCAAAGCAAATTGCTTTATTTCTGAAATTGAAAAAAGTGAGTATTGCGTTTAAAATGGTTCTTCGTCAATTTTGGTGAAAGCTAAATTTT